>NZ_NOIO01000044.1:0-28307 GCF_014596605.1 Pseudomonas sp. PSB11 | reverse complement strand
GATGGTGCGGGAGGCAATCTTGATCTACAACCAGGAGCGCCCGCACCTGTCTTTAAAATACAAAACGCCCGATGCGGTGCATCGGGCGCTGGGTGAAATAGATGTAAACCTATTTCAGGACTAGACAATGCATAAATGCAGAGACGACCTGCATCATTTCGCCTTGTACATGGCAAATTTGCACTGTTACGATCCTGCATCGCTCGCGCGCGAGCTTGTCTATAAAGAACAATAAAAGCAGGGAGTTAGTGATGACTGCTGAGGTTTTATCGAAGGGGACTTCGTCCATGGTTGCCACGCAAAATGAAGTGCTGGCCGAGGTCCGCAACCACATCGGTCACCTGACCCTCAACCGCCCCGCCGGTCTTAACGCCATTACCCTGGAAATGGTGCGCGACCTGCAGCGTCAGCTCGACGCCTGGGCACAGGATGAACAGGTGCACGCGGTGGTGCTGCGCGGCGCCGGCGAAAAAGCCTTCTGTGCCGGTGGCGACATTCGTTCGCTCTACGACAGTTTCAAGAGCGGCGACACCCTGCACCAAGACTTCTTCGTCGAGGAATACGCCCTCGACCTCGCGATTCACCATTACCGCAAACCGGTGCTGGCCTTGATGGACGGCTTCGTGCTGGGCGGCGGCATGGGCCTGGTGCAAGGCGCCGACGTGCGGGTGGTCACCGAGAAAAGTCGACTGGCGATGCCTGAAGTCGGCATCGGTTACTTCCCGGACGTCGGCGGCAGTTACTTCCTGCCGCGCATCCCCGGGGAACTGGGGATTTACCTGGGCGTCAGCGGCGTGCAGATCCGCGCTGCCGATGCGCTGTACTGCGGTCTGGCCGATTGGTATCTGGACAGCAGCAAGCTGGCCACGCTGGATGACAGACTCGATCAACTGCAATGGCACGACACGCCATTGAAGGACCTTCAGGGCCTGCTGGCGAAGCTCGGGGTGCAACAGTTGCCCGATGCGCCGCTGGCCGCCTTGCGCCCGGCTATCGACCACTTCTTCGCCTTGCCCGATGTGCCGAGTATTGTGGAGCAAATGCGTGAGGTAACGGTCGCCGACAGCCATGAGTGGGCGACGACCACCGCCGACCTGCTGCAGACCCGCTCGCCCCTGGCGATGGGCGTGACCCTGGAAATGCTCCGGCGCGGCCGGCACCTGAGCCTTGAACAGTGCTTCGCCCTTGAGCTGCACCTGGACCGCCAGTGGTTCGAGCGCGGCGACCTGATCGAAGGCGTGCGCGCCCTGCTGATCGACAAAGACAAGAATCCGCGCTGGAACCCACCGACCCTGCAGGCGCTGGACGCCGAACACGTAGCGAGTTTCTTCAACGGTTTCGATGAGAGCGGGAGCTGAATCATGCACGACCTCGAATTGACTGAAGAACAAGTCATGATCCGCGACATGGCCCGGGACTTTGCCCGGGGCGAAATCGCGCCCCACGCCCAGGCCTGGGAAAAAGCCGGCTGGATCGACGATGCCCTGGTGGCGAAAATGGGTGAGTTGGGCCTATTGGGCATGGTGGTGCCCGAGGAATGGGGCGGCACCTATGTCGACTATGTTGCCTACGCCTTGGCGGTGGAAGAAATCTCTGCTGGCGATGGCGCCACCGGCGCGTTCATGAGCATCCACAACTCGGTGGGCTGCGGGCCGGTGCTCAACTATGGCAGCGAAGAGCAGAAACAGACCTGGCTGGCCGATCTTGCCAGCGGCCAGGTCATTGGGTGCTTCTGCCTGACCGAACCACAGGCCGGTTCCGAGGCGCACAACCTGCGCACCCGTGCCGAATTGCGCGATGGCCAGTGGGTGCTCAATGGCGCCAAGCAGTTTGTCAGCAACGGCAAACGGGCCAAGTTGGCCATCGTGTTTGCCGTGACCGACCCGGAGCTTGGCAAGCGCGGCATTTCGGCATTCCTGGTACCTACCGATACCCCTGGCTTTATC
This sequence comes from Pseudomonas sp. PSB11, assembly GCF_014596605.1. Lineage (NCBI taxonomy): Bacteria > Pseudomonadati > Pseudomonadota > Gammaproteobacteria > Pseudomonadales > Pseudomonadaceae > Pseudomonas > Pseudomonas sp. PSB11. The sequence continues at coordinate 26,361 of NZ_NOIO01000044.1, read as the reverse complement.
GTCGACCGCACCGAACACAAAATGGGCATCCGCGCCTCCGATACCTGTGCGGTCACACTGAACAACTGCACCATTGCCGAGGCCAATCTGCTGGGTGAACGCGGCAAGGGCCTGGGCATTGCCCTGTCCAACCTCGAAGGCGGTCGCATCGGCATCGCCGCCCAGGCGCTGGGCATTGCCCGTGCGGCATTCGAAGCGGCGCTGACCTATTCCCGCGAGCGCGTGCAGTTCGGCAAAACGATCAATGAACACCAGAGTATCGCCAACCTGCTGGCCGACATGCACATGCAACTGAACGCGGCGCGGCTGATGATCCTGCACGCGGCACGCCTGCGCACGGCCGGCAAGCCATGCCTGTCAGAGGCCTCGCAGGCCAAGCTGTTTGCTTCGGAAATGGCCGAGAAAGTCTGCTCGTCAGCGATTCAGATTCATGGCGGGTATGGGTATCTGGAAGATTACCCGGTCGAGAAGTATTACCGGGATGCGCGGATCACGCAGATCTATGAGGGGTCGAGCGAGATTCAGCGGATGGTGATTGCCCGCGAACTGAAGAACTATCTGGTGTAAAACCTTAAAATGCTTCGCTGGCAAGCCAGCTCCTACAGGGATTGCGTAAACCCTGTAGGAGCTGGCTTGCCAGCGAAGGCGTCAGCGGGAGCGCCGCATTACTTTCCGGTGAACTCAGCCTCACGCTTGGCAATAAACGCCGCCATCCCTTCCTTCTGATCCTGCGTGGCAAACGCCGCATGGAACACCCGACGTTCAAAGCGCACGCCTTCGGACAGGCTCACTTCAAAGGCACGGTTCACGCTTTCCTTGACCATCATCGCAATCGGCAGCGACTTCTTGGCAATCAACGCCGCGACTTTCAGCGCTTCATCCAGCAATTCGTCGCTCGGCACGATGCGCGCCACGATGCCGCAACGCTCCGCTTCCACGGCATCGATCAAGCGCCCGCTCAGGCACATTTCCATGGCCTTGGCCTTGCCCACGGCGCGGGTCAGGCGCTGGGTGCCGCCCATGCCCGGCAATACGCCGAGGTTGATTTCCGGCTGGCCGAATTTGGCGTTGTCGCCGGCCAAAATGAAGTCGCACATCAGGGCCAGCTCACAGCCACCGCCCAGGGCGAAGCCGTTGACCGCGGCGATGATCGGCTTGCGGCGGTTGGCCACCCGGTCGCTGTCGCTGAACAGGTCGTCGATATAGATCTGCGGATAGGTCAGCTCGGCCATTTCCTTAATGTCGGCACCGGCGGCAAAGGCCTTTTTCGAACCGGTCAGGACGATGCAACCGATGTTCGAGTCGGCCTCGAAGCCGTCGAGGGCCCGGTTCAGTTCGCTGACGATCTGCGCGTTCAACGCGTTCAGCGCCTGCGGGCGGTTGAGGGTAATCAGGCCGACCCGGCCATGGGTTTCCAGCAAAATCGTTTCGTAGTTCATTAATTGACTCCTGCTAAGCACTCGGTCCTTGTAGGAGCGAGCATGCTCGCGATGAACCAGAGAACGCTGTGGGGTATCAGGCACCCAGCGTCATCGTTGACGACCATCGCGAGCATGCTCGCTCCTACAGGGGTTCCTTTTCAAAGATTGCGTGAAATGACCATGCGTTGAATATCGCTGGTGCCTTCGTAGATCTGGCAGACCCGCACGTCGCGGTAGATCCGCTCCAGCGGGAAGTCGTTCAAGTAGCCGTAGCCACCTAATGTTTGCAGCGCCGACGAGCATACCTTCTCGGCCATTTCGGATGCGAACAGCTTGGCCATCGAGGCTTCCACCAACGCTGGCTTGCCGCTGTCGCGCAGCGCCGCCGCGTAATGCACCATCTGCCGCGCCACGGCGATCTGGGTCGCCATGTCCGCCAGGCGGAAGGCCACGGCCTGGTGCTCGATGATTGGCTTGCCGAAGCTCTCGCGCTCACGGGCATAGTCGCGGGCCGCTTCGAACGCGGCGCGGGCCATGCCCACCGATTGCGAGGCAATGCCGACGCGCCCGCCTTCGAGGTTGGCCAGGGCGATCCGGTAGCCTTCGCCCTCTTCACCCAGGCGATTGGCCACTGGCACTTTCACCTCTTCGAAGAGAATCTGGCAGGTGTCCGAGGCATGCTGGCCGAGCTTGTCCTCGACCCGGGCGACTGCGTAGCCCGGCGAATCGGTGGGCACGATGAATGCCGTGATGCCACGCTTGCCGGCCGACGGGTCGGTCACGGCGAACACGATGACCACCCCGGCGTTCTGCCCGGAGGTGATGAACTGTTTGCAGCCGTTGAGCACGTAGTGATCGCCTTCCAGGCGCGCGCGGGTTTTCAGGCCGCTGGCGTCGGAGCCGGCCTGGGGTTCGGTCAGGGCAAAAGCCCCGAGCATCGCGCCGCTGGCCAGGGGTTTGAGGAAGCGCTCTTTCTGATCGTCGTTGCCGTAGTTGAGGATCGGCACGCACCCTACCGAGTTGTGCACGCTCATGATGGTCGAGCAGGCACCGTCGCCCGCGGCGATTTCCTCCAGGGCCATGGCGTAGGCCAGGTAACCGGTATCGCAACCGCCCCACTGCTCCGGCACCAGCATGCCGAAGAAGCCCAGCTCGCCCATCTCGGTGATGGCTTCCTTGGGAAAGCGGTGTTCACGGTCCCACTCGGCGGCGAACGGTTTCAGCCGTTCCTGTGCAAAGTCCCGGGCCGCGTCGCGTATTTGCTGTTGTTCGTCATTAGGGATCATGACCATTCCTTGAAAAGGTAATCGCCCCCTGTGTAGGAGCTGACGAGTGAAACGAGGCTGCGATCTTTTGATGTTGCTTTTAAAGATCAAGATCAAAAGATCGCAGCCTGCGGCAGCTCCTACAGGGGTCGTGTTAGTAGAGGCATTCCACGGCCATGGCCGTCGCTTCGCCGCCACCGATGCAAATCGCTGCAACGCCGCGTTTCAGGCCTTTCTGGCGCAGGGCCGAGAGCAATGTCACCAGGATCCGTGCGCCAGAGGCGCCGATCGGGTGGCCGAGGGCACAGGCGCCGCCATGCACGTTGAGTTTTTCGTGAGGGATTTCCAGCTTGGTCATGGTCACCAGGCTGACCACGGCGAAGGCTTCGTTGACTTCCACCAGGTCCACGTCGCTCAGCGACCAGCCGGTTTTCTTCATCAATTTCTCGATCGCGCCCACCGGCGCCACCGGGAACAGGCTCGGCGTATCGGCGAATGCCGCATGACCGTGGATCACCGCCAGTGGCTTGAGGCCACGCTTGTCGGCCTCGGACCGGCGCATCATCACCAGTGCCGCCGCGCCGTCGGAGATGGAGCTGGAGTTGGCCGCCGTCACGGTACCGCCATCGCGAAACGCCGGTTTCAGCGAGGCAATCTTGTCCAGTCGGGCTTTCGGTGGCTGCTCGTCGTTGCTGATCGTCACCTGTTCCTTGCCGACGGTGACGGTCAACGGCACGATCTCGTCCTTGAAGCTGCCGTCCTTGATGGCCTGCTGGGCGCGGGTGGTCGAGGCCACCGCAAATGCATCCTGGGCTTCGCGGCTGAAACCATTGGTTTCGGCGCAGTCTTCGGCGAAGGTACCCATCAGGCGTCCCTTGTCGTAGGCGTCTTCCAGGCCGTCGAGGAACATTGAATCCAGCACCCGCCCATGCCCCATGCGATAGCCACTGCGTGCACGGTCCAACAGGTACGGCGCGTTGGACATGCTTTCCATGCCACCGGCGACTACCACCTCGGCGCTGCCGGCCACCAGCATGTCATGGGCCAGAATGGCCGCTTCCATGCCCGAGCCGCACATCTTGTTGAGGGTGGTGCAACGGGTCGATTTATCCAGGCCGGCGCCCAGTGCCGCCTGACGCGCAGGCGCCTGGCCCTGGCCGGCAGGCAATACGCAGCCGAACAGCACTTCGTCGACGGCATCGCTGGCAACGCCGGCACGTTCCACCGCGGCCTTGATGGCGGCGGCACCGAGTTGCGGCGCAGTGAGGCTTTTCAGTTCGCCCTGGAAGCCGCCCATCGGGGTGCGCACGGCGCTGACGATAACAATTGGATCGTTGGCAATAGTCATGACAAATCCTCCTTATTTGGCCGCCATGCGCAAGGCACCGTCGAGACGGATCACCTCGCCATTGAGCATGCTGTTTTCAATGATATGCCGGACCAGCGAAGCATACTCGGCGGGTTTGCCCAGGCGCGGTGGAAACGGCACGCCGGCGGCCAGGGAGTCGCGCACTTCCTGGGTCATGCCGGCCATCATTGGTGTTTCGAAAATGCCTGGGGCGATGGTCATTACGCGGATACCGAAGCGCGCCAGTTCACGGGCGGCCGGCAAGGTCAGGCTGACGATCGCCCCCTTGGACGCCGAGTACGCCGCCTGGCCGATCTGGCCGTCGTAAGCCGCCGCAGAGGCGGTGTTGATGATCACGCCGCGCTCGCCATCGGCGTCCGCTTCGGTTTCGGCAATCGCCGCCGAGGCCAGGCGCAACATGTTGAAGCTGCCGATCAGGTTGACGTTGATCACCTGGCTGAAGCTTGCCAGCGCATGCGGACCGTTCTTGCCCAGGATCTTTTCGCCACGCACGATGCCGGCACAATTGACCAGGCCATTGAGGCCACCGAAGGCCTTGACCGTTGCCTGCACCGCGGCCTCGGCCGCTGCTTCGCTGCTGATGTCCGCTACCACGCTTTGCGCGCCCAGGCGCTGGGCCTGCGCCGCGACAGCCTCGGCATTCATGTCCACCAGCATCACCTTGGCGCCAGCCGCGACCAGCATTTGAGCGGTGGCCGCACCAAGGCCGGAAGCACCGCCGGTGACGAGAAAAACCTTGTTTTCGATCTGCATGATTGTTTCCTTGGATTCAAGCTGGAACGTTCTTCGCGGCGGCCTCTTGAGCCTTGGCGACTTCCTGGTTGCGCAAGATAAAGCGCTGCAATTTGCCGCTCGGGGTTTTCGGCAACTCGCTGACAAATTCGATTTCGCGGGGATACGAGTGCGCCGCCAGGCGCTTGCGCACGTATTGGCGCAACTCTTCGGCCAGCTCCGGGGTGGCGCGGTATTGCGAGCAGATCACGACGAAGGCCTTGACCAGCTCGGTGCGCTCCGGATCGGGCTTGCCAACCACGGCGGCTTCCACCACCGCCGGGTGCTCGATCAATGCGCTTTCCACATCGAACGGGCCGACGCGATAGCCGGAGGTGGTGATCACGTCGTCGCTACGGCCGACGAAGCTGATGCTGCCGTCCGGATTCCACTCGACCGTGTCGCCGCTCAAGTAGTAATTGCCGACGAAGGCCTTGGTCGGCGCGCCTTCGTAGCCAGCGAACCAGCACATCGGCGACTGGGTACGGTCGATGGCCAGAATCCCCGGCTGGCCGACGCCCAGTTCCCGGTAGTCGTCGTCCAGCACCACGATGCGGTGGCCGGGCGAGGCAAAACCGGCGGCGCCCATATGGATCGGGTGCTCCAGGCCATGGTGGTTACACAGCACCATGCCCAGTTCGGTCTGGCCGTAATGGTCATGGATGACCACGTCCAGGTTATCGGCGAACCAGCGGATCACTTCCGGGTTCAGCGGCTCGCCGGCGCTGCTGACAATGCGCAGCTTGCCTTTGATCGACCTGGCGAATTCCTCGCCACCGGCGATCAACAGGCGATAAGCCGTCGGTGAGCCGGTGAGGTTGGTGATCCCGTACTTGTTGATCACCCGGCAGGTGCTTTCCAGGGTAAACGGGCCATCATAGAACGTAATCGGATGGCCCATGGACAGCGGACCTGTCACGCCGAAATAGATGCCGTAGGCCCAGCCCGGGTCGGCCAGGTTCCAGAAGGCGTCTTCGGGGCGCAGATCCACCGCGTCACGGGTGTAGCCCTTGAAGGCGGCGATGGCCTTGAGCGGCACCGACAGCGCTTTCGAAGGGCCGGTGGTGCCCGAGGTGAACATCAGCAGGAACGGGTCTTCGCCGGTCAGCAGCACCGGTTCGCAATCATTGCCGTAGTTGGCCAGTTCGACCCAGAAGCTGTAGTCACCTCGGACAATGCCCTGCCCTTTGGCACCTGCGACGGTGACGATGGTCGGGCAGTCGGCGACTTCCGCGAGTTTCGAGCGATTGACCGCGTCGGTCACCACTACTTTGGCTCCGGAACTGCCCAGGCGATGCTCGATCGCCTTGGGGCCGAAAGCGGTGAACAACGGTTGGTAGACCGCGCCGATGCGCCAGGTGGCGAACACCGTGATCAGCAATTCGATATTGCGTGGCAGGAGCCCGGCGACTTTGTCGCCTTTTTTCACGCCTTGGGCCAGCAGGAAGTTGGCGAAACGCGCGGCTTTGCCCTGCAGGTCGGTGAACGTGTAGGTCGCGCTGGTGCCGTCACGTCCCTCCCAGAACAACGCGATACGCCCAGGGAGCGCATGCCGGTCGCAACATTCGATACAGGCGTTGAGAGCGGTCAGATTGCCTGCGAGTGAGGCATCGACGGTGTGCTGGTAGTTGAACTGTGAAACAGCAGACAAGTAATCGCGCATTGCCAGAGTCCCTGTATTTTTTGTTAGGTGGGGGAGCCGTAACCAACAGGGAAATACTCGCTCCAGGCGGGATGTGGGGCAATGGTCAAAGTTATCAAGTTGCTTGACTGGTTTGGCCAAAAACCAACCTGGGAACGCGATCCCTGTAGGAGCTGCCGCAGGCTGCGATCTTTTGATCTGTTTTTCAGCGGCCCCGAAAAGATCAGGATCAAAAGATCGCAGCCTGCGGCAGCTCCTACAGGGGGGTTAGAGAGATTCGTTGAGAATCAAACTGCGATAATGCCCGGGGTTGGACCCCGACCATTTGCGAAATGCCTTGTAGAACGAACTCGTGTCGGCAAACCCCAGCCGGGCGGCGATGTCGGCGAAGCTGATGGCCGGTTCCGCCAGCCAGGCGATGGCCAGTTCCTTGCGCACGCTGTCCTTGAGCCCCTGATACGTCTGGCCTTCCTCGGCCAGGCGACGGCGCAGGGTCGAGGCCGACATGTACAGGCGTTGCGCCAGGGCTTCGGTCTCCGGCCACTGCTCGGCGGGCAGTTGCCGCAGGTCCTGCTTGATCCGGCTGGCCAGGCTTTGCGGGTCGCGGTACTTGACCAGGATGTTGGCCGGCGCATGGGCCAGGAAGCGCCTCAGCTCCTCAAGGCTGCGCTTGATCGGCAGGCCCAGGCAGTCAGCGGAAAAGATCATCCGTGTACGTGGTCGGTCGAAACGCAGGTTTTCGGAGAACATCACCTGATAGTCATGGCAGAAATCCGGCTGCGCACAGCGCAGCTCGATCGCCAGGATGGGAATTCGGCGTCCGGCCAGCCAACAGGCCACGCCGTGCACGATCATCCAATAGGTAAAGTAAGTGAAGGCCCGACGAGGTTCATGGTCGTCCTCGAGCAACACGATTTCCGCCAGGCTTTGCTGATGAACCAGCTCGGCGGGCATGCGCTCGAGCATCAACGACAGGAAGCTCAAACCCGTGGTGAGCCCGGCCGCCAGGCTTGGCTGGACCATGGCGCAGCGACAGAGAAACTCCAGGCTGCCGGACTTGAGCTTGCGCGGGTCCATGCCGAAAAACTCGTCATCCCCTCGCCGAGCCAACAAGCGCCACAGGCGCGCATAAGCGCTGGCCGCAACACGGGCGTCGCTGCTGGCGAGCAACGCCGGATCAATGCCAACCTTGTGCAATACCTCATCGGTGGCTGCGCCCGGTTCGCAACTTTGCAGCAGCGCTTCACGCACCAGCTGAATGGAAATGGTGTCTTTTTCCGACATTACGCGAGACGAGCCCTGTTCTGGATCGAGGAGGTGGGCATATTAACGCAGCCGCCTGCACGGCGCAGATCCCTGTAGCAGGTAGCTTGTCGGTGTAGTCGGCCTGGTAGCCTATCTTTTGTTGACTGCTTACATATCCATTCCTGCGGTAACGGCCGCCTATCTTTTGTTGAATGTGTACATATCCATTCCTGCGGTAATGGCGGCTTATGGTTTCGCTTTTACAGCGACTCCCTTTTTCAAACGCCAAAAAGGAAGCAAAAGGCTTTGCCCCACCACTCGGTGCCTCGCTAAGGCTCGGCATGCCCTCTCTCCGGCATTGCTCCGTGGGTCGCCGCGATGGGCCATCCATGGCCCAGCGCGGCTAAACCGGCGTCCTGCCGGTTTACCCACTGCGCAAGGCCTGCGTTCGGCCAGCGTGGTTAACGGGGCGCCCAGATCAAAAACAAAAGCGAGGCGGCCTTAAAGCCGACCTGACTTTGACGGGTATACCTCGATCCCCTGGAGCGAGCATGCTCCGGGCGGCGTTCCGACGATGGTCGTCAACGATGACGCTGGGCACCTGGCAGCCCGCGGTGCTCTCAGGTTTTTCGCGAGCATGCTCGCTCCTACAGGGGATCGCGGACAAGCCTGCAATCAGGTCGGCTTTAAGGCCGCCTCGCTGTTGCTTTGGCTTTTGATTTTCTTGCCCCATCGAGAGGCCGAGTGGAGGTTCTGCGCAGTGGGTAAACCGGCAAGGATGCCGGTTTAGCCGCGCTGGGCCATGGATGGCCCATCGCGGCGACCCACGGAGCAGGACCGGAGCGAGGGCATGCCGAGCCTTAGCGAGGCACCGAACGCCAGGGGCAAGAGCCCTTGGTTACTTGGGGCTCTTCCAAGTGACTCGCTGTAAAAGCGAAACCCTAAGTGGCCGTTACCGCAGCAATGGATATGTACTCAGTCCCCCCATTGGCCCCAGGACGCCCTCGCCGGCAAGCCTGGCTCCTACAGTAAAAGCGAAACCCTAAGTACCCGTTACCGCAGCAATGGATATGTACTCAGTCCCCCCCATTGGCCGCCAGGACGCCTTCGCCGGCAAGCCTGGCTCCTACAGTAAAAGCGAAACCCTAAGCGGCCGTTACCGCAGCAACGGATAGTTACTCTACCAACAAACAACGATTCCAATGGTTCTTCATCCAACCGAACTCCACCCAAAAGGCCAGGGTCAACCCTTTGACTGCCCAACCTTGAACCCGGAGATCAATGATGAACGACGACCCAAAACCACCCTTCCCCAAACAACACCAACCCGTCCCCGGCTCCCAGCGCAAAATGGACCCGTACCCCGACTGCGGCGAGCAGAGCTATAAGGGTTCGGGCCGATTGAACGGCAAGATCGCCCTGATTACCGGAGGCGATAGCGGCATAGGTCGCGCGGTGGCCATTGCCTTCGCCCGTGAAGGTGCCGACGTGGCCGTGGCATATCTTGATGAGCAGGAAGATGCGCAGGAAACCGCGCGCTGGGTTGAACAGGCCGGCCGCCAATGCCTGCTGCTGCCCGGTGACCTGGCGCACAAGGTGCATTGCCGGGCGTTGGTGGAGAAAACGGTCGAGCGTTTCGGCCGCATCGACATTCTGGTCAACAACGCGGCGTTCCAGATGACCCACGAAAACCTCGAGGACATCCCTGACGAAGAATGGGTGATGACCTTCGACGTCAACATCACCGCCATTTTCAGGATCTGCCAGGCGGCCCTCAAGCACATGCAACCCGGCAGTTCGATCATCAACACCAGCTCGGTCAACTCCGACATGCCCAACCCCACCCTGCTGGCGTATGCCACGACCAAGGGCGCGATCGCCAACTTCACCGCCGGCCTGGCGCAAATGCTCGGACCGAAGAATATCCGGGTCAACAGCGTGGCGCCGGGACCGATCTGGACGCCGCTGATCGTCTCGACGATGCCAGAGGAAACGGTACAGAACTTCGGCGCCAACACCCCGCTTGGCCGTCCGGGCCAGCCGGTGGAAGTGGCGCCGATCTATGTGCTACTGGCCTCGGACGAAGGCAGCTACATCACCGGTCAGCGTTTTGGGGTGACCGGGGGCAAGCCGATCCTGTGATAACGCGATGCCCCTGAAAAATGGAACCGAGCCACTGTTTCAATGCTCAACACTGCATAGGCCCCCTCTGGCGGGCCTTTCGATTCCTGGAGATCGTCATGTCCGCACCTATCGTCAAACTGTTTACTCAGCCAAACTTTGCGTGGACGGATATTCGCAGGGAAGAAGAAGCGCATCCACGCCACTACCTCGCCCATTTGCTCCTCCTGGCCTTGATCCCCGCCGTTTGCCTGTTCATTGGCACCACCTATGTCGGCTGGAGCCTGGCGGAAAACGAAACGGTCCGCCTCAGCCTCCGCAGCGCGTTGCAACTGTGCGTCCTGCTGTATCTGTGCACACTTGCCGGCGTCGCCATCATGGGCGGTTTCATCCGCTGGATGTCACGTACCTTCGACGCACGCCCTACGCTCAACCAGTGCATTGGTTTTGCCGCCTACACCGCCACCCCGTTTTTCCTGGCGGGCATTGCCGGCCTTTATCCCAGTCGCTGGCTGGCGATCCTGGTACTGGCTGGTGCCTCGGCCTATTCGACGTTCTTGCTGTTCGTCGGGTTGCCGACCTTCATGCACGAGCGCAAGGAGCAAGGCCTGCTCAATGCCACCTGTGTCTGGGGCGTCGGTTTGCTGGTGCTGGTCACCCTTCTGGTGAGCATGATTCTGCTGTGGTTCAACGTGCTGACGCCGGAGTACTTGCGCGCGACCGTCAGTCAATGATCCCCGGGCCATGAGCTTCATTGCCTGGGTCGCTGTGCTGGGTGCCGTGCTGCTGACGCTGGCACTGACCTCGTCCTATCTGCGCTGGATGCCGGTGACCACCTCGGCCGTGTGCCTGGCGTTGGGGGTGGTCATCGGGCCGACGGGGCTGGGCTGGCTGAGGCTGGACATCAAGGACGCGGCGTTCTGGATGGAGCACCTGACGGAAGTCGCGGTGCTATTTTCGTTGTTCGTCTGTGGCCTCAAGCTGCGCCTGCCCCTGAGGGACCGAAGATGGCGTGTAGCTTTCGGGCTGGCCGGGCCAGTCATGGTCCTGACCATTATCGGTGTTTGCCTATTGCTGCATTATGCCTTCGCCTTGCCATGGGGACCGTCGCTGCTGATCGGTGCGATCCTGGCGCCCACCGATCCGGTACTGGCCTCGCTGGTGCAAGTCAACGATGCCAAGGACGTCGACGCGGTTCGCTTCGGCCTGTCCGGTGAGGCCGGGCTCAATGATGGCGTTGCGTTTCCCTTCGTGATCCTGGGCTTGCTGTTTATCGAGCAAGGCAGCGGCGCATCCACTGCCTGGCTCGATGACTGGGCGCTCAAACGCCTGCTGTGGGCGGTGCCTGCTGGCTTGCTGGTCGGCTATGGCATGGGACGCGTGATCGGGCGCCTCACATTGTCCATGCGCATCAGAAATGCCGACAGCACCCTGTCGCCCAACGACTACCTGACCTTTGCCCTTATCGCCTTGGCGTATGTCGCGGCAGAGTCGGTCCATGGCTACGGTTTCCTATCGGTGTTCGCGGCGGGCCTGGGGTTGCGTCGAGCCGAGGTCAAGTCGATGGGGCACTCCCAGACGCCCGCCGAGCATCTGGTGCAGCCGGTGGTCGGTCATCAGAACGTCGAGCCCGATGCCGCCGTGCATGGCGATGTGGCGAACCTGGAGGAAGCGCAGGTGGCGGCCGGGATCATGATCGGCGACATGCTGTCCTTTGGCAGCCTGGTCGAACGGGCCATGGAAGTGTTCCTGGTGACGTTGCTCGGGGTCGTGCTGGTAGGTCATTGGGACTGGCGCGCGCTGGCGGTTGCGTTGGTACTGTTCTGCGTGATCCGGCCGCTGATTGTCGCGCTGGTACCTTGGGGAACGTTGCTTGACGGCAAGCAACGACTGTTGATCGGCTGGTTCGGGATTCGCGGCATCGGTAGTTTCTACTACCTGTTCTACGCCTTGAATCACAACCTCGCACCGACGATGGCCACCTTGTGCACCGACCTCACGCTCTCGGTGGTCGCACTGAGCATTCTGATTCACGGCATCAGCACCCAGCCGCTTCTCGCCCACTATGAACGGCAAAAGCCCCCATCCGCTTGATCGCTGACGACTGTGGCGAAGTGCATGAACCAAATCCCGACTTCATGCAGCCTGCACGACCCCTAATGGCCATTAGCGTTTGTAACCCATTGAATTTCAGGCGCTTACCCGAGACAGCAAAGCGGCACGACAAATGCTCCACAACGATGAGTGTCCTGCGGAATCAACCGTGCGAGCTGCCCTCAATCTGGAGAAACTCGACCATGAATGCCATAGACCTGTTGAAAGCCGACCATGAACGCGTGAAAGGCATCCTCAGCCAACTGAGTGAGTCCACCGAGCGCGGTCTGAAAAAGCGCGCCGATCTCCTTGCAAAGCTGGAGATGGAAATTTCGATTCATACCCGCCTTGAAGAAGACATCCTGTACCCGGCCTACAAGGAAGCCGGTGGCAAGGAGCAGGACATCATGTATTACGAAGCCAAGGAAGAACACCGTACGGTGGATTCCCTGGTGCTACCGGACCTGAAAGTCACCGACCCGTCCACGCCCGAGTTCGCCGGTCGCGTCAAGGTGGTCAAGGAACTGCTCGAACACCACATTGAAGAGGAAGAGACCACGATGTTTCCCCAGGCCAAGAAGCTGCTGGGTAAAGCGGCGCTGGATGAACTGGGGGCAAAAATGGAGACCCTCAAGGCCCGCCTGAAAAAGGAACTCGACGCCTCGCATATGGCGGCCTGAGAGCCAGGTGCAAACATAACGACCCGGGTTAAAAACCTGTAGGAGCGAGCATGCTCGCGATGAACTTGAGAGCTCCGAGGGGTGTCAGGTGACCAACGTCATCGTTGACGACCATCGCGACGGTGCGACGATTCGACATGCTCGCTCCTACATGGCGGAAGCGATAATTTCCACCAGGTTCGACTGGGTAAACGGCTTGGACAACCGCGGTAACCTGGCTGCAAACCCTTCCAGGCGATCGGCATATCCAGTGGCCAGGATAATCGGCATGTCGGGGTTGCGCTCGCGGATGGCTTGCGCCAATTGCGCGCCACTCATCTGGGGCATCGCCATGTCGGTAATGACGAGATCAATGGCCGTATTGTTTTCGAATACCTCCAGTCCCTGAGCACCCGACGTCGCGGCGATCACCTGGTGACCGAGGTCTTCCAGCAACAGGCAAGTGCTGGTCAACACCAAGCTGTCGTCGTCCACCACCAGGATGCACAAGCGAGGGACTTGCGGCGTTGCCGGGAGCTCTTCAAGGGGGGCCGCGATCGAGCCTTCCGAGGCCACGGGCAACCACAGTTCTGCAGTCGTGCCCTGGTTTTTCTGGCTCTTGAGAATGAATCGTCCGCCCAGTTGTTCGATGAAGCCATGGACCATCGACAACCCCAGACCAGTCCCCTTGCCCAGCCCTTTGGTGGTGAAGAACGGATCCATTGCCGAGGCCAGCGTTGCTTCATCCATCCCGTCACCGGTGTCGGTGATGCTCAGGCACACGTAACGCCCCGCTCGTAACGGATCAGAGACAGTTTCAACGCGGGCACTGATGACGATCTTTCCGCCATCGGGCATGGCATCGCGGGCGTTGGTGGCCAGGTTCAGCATTGCCAATTCGAGCTGGTTGATATCGGCCAGGACCGGCTCGATCCGCTCCGGAAAACGGGTTTCCAGTGCCACCGAAGGTCCCAGCGAACTGCGCAGCAGTCCGCTGATGCCCTGCACCAGGGCGGGAAGCTCCACAGGTTCGGATTTGAGCTCTTGCTTCCTGGCAAAAGCCAGCATGCGCTGGGTCAAGGACACGCCGCGCAACGCACCCTGGGTGGCGTTGTCGAGCAACCGGACGATCTTCGGGTCGTCCGCTAGGCGTTTGCGCACGATTTCCAGATTGCCAAGAATGACTGTGAGCAGATTATTGAAGTCGTGGGCAATCCCCCCACTGAGCTGGCCGATGGCTTGCATCTTTTGCGCCTGGAACAGCGCTTCGCGGGTTTGTTCAAGCGCCTGCTGCGCCTGGGTCGCTTCGGTGATGTCGCGGGTGATCTTGGCAAAACCGAGCAACGTACCGGTTTCCCCCCAGATCGGGTCGACGACGACGTGAGCCAGGAACCTCGTGCCGTCCTTGCGCACCCGCCATCCCTTGTTCTCGAAGCGCCCCTCACGCGTGGCAATCTCCAGTGCCCGGCCTGGCAAGCCGGACGCCTTGTCTTCAGGGGTGTAGAACATCGAAAAATGCTGGCCAATGACTTCTTCGGGCAAATAGCCCTTGATCCGTTGGGCCCCCAGGTTCCAGTTGGTCACGCGACCATCCGGGGCGAGCATGTAGATGGCGTAGTCTGTGACGCTTTGCACCAGTAAGCGAAACTGTTGCTCGCTTTGCTTGAGGGTCTCTTCGGCCATCTTGCGGTCGGTCAGGTCACGGGTAATCTTGGCAAATCCCAGCAGCGTGCCCGACGGGTCGTAAATCGGATCGATCACCACGTGGGACCAGAAATGCGTGCCGTCCTTGCGCACACGCCAGCCTTCACCTTCGAATCGACCCTCGCGAATGGCCGTGTCCAGCGCCCGCTGAGGCAAGCCGGCACGACGATCTTCATCGGTGTAGAAGCGCGAAAAATGCTGGCCGAGAATCTCGGCTTCCTCATAGCCCTTGAACCGCCGGGCCCCTGCGTTCCAGCTGGTAATGATGCCATCGGGGTCAATCATGTAGATCGCGTAGTCAACCACCGCATCGATCAGCAGGCGCAAGCGCCTGTCCTCAATGACCCTGGCCTGGATTCGATCTTCGCTCATTGATCCCTCACATCGGGTGCTGTAACTCAGCAGTATGCGATAAACCATCCATTTGAACAGCCGCCGAAGCAATTGACCACCAGCGCGGCAGCAATTGCCTGACCTTGTTGTCGCCAAACCGGTCATCGATCAACATCACCACGCCTTGGTCCTGCTGTGTACGAATCACTCTGCCAGCGGCCTGCACCACTTTTTGTACGCCGGGATACAGGTAGGTGTAGTCGTAGCCCGCACCGAACATGGCCGCCATGCGCTGCTTGAGTTGCTCGTTGACCGGGTTGAGCTGCGCCAACCCCAAGGTGGCGATGAACGCGCCAATCAAGCGTGCACCCGGCAAATCGATGCCTTCGCCAAACGCCCCGCCCAACACCGCAAAGCCAACGCCTTGGCCTTCGGCGGTGAACCGGTCGAGGAACGCCTGGCGTTGCGCCTCCGCCATGCCCCGTGACTGTGACCATAGATTGATCCCGGGATAGCGCTCGGCGAGCAACTGCGCCACTTGCTGCAGGTAATCGAAACTGCTGAAGAACGCCAGGTAATTGCCGGGGCGCCGCATGAACTGCCGGGCGATCAGTTCGACGATCGGCGCCAGGGATGCCTGGCGATGAACGAAACGCGTGGAGATCTGGTTGATGATCTGAACATGTAGTTGATCGGCATGAAACGGCGACTCGACGTCGATGCACACGGTATTGGCCGGTGTACCCAGCAAGTCGGCGTAATAGTGGCGAGGACTGAGGGTCGCCGAGAACAGTACGGTGCTGCGGGCAGCGCTCAGGCGCGGCCCGATGAAGCCTGCGGGCACCACGTTGCGCAGACACAGTTGCGAGAGGTTGCGCTTGCGGTCGAGGTCGCGTTTGCTGATGTCGAACAGGTACTGCTGGTCGAAGAGTTCGGCCACCCGACAGAACTGCAGTACCTCGAAGTAAAAGCTTTGCAATGCACTGTCCAGTCCCTGCGGATGATCGTTGAGGTAATCGCCGATGCTGGCGCTGCACGACGACAAGGCCTGGAGCAGTTTTTCCGGTGGCTTGTCATAGGCCTGATAAGCAGCAGACTGCTGGTTATGCAAGGCGTTCCATTCGCGGTTGACTCGCTGCAGCGGTTTTCTCAACGCCTCGGGGGCGTTTTTTCGTACGCCATCGAGGGTCGACTGATCAAGGATGGCGCTGTAAATCTGCCGACCACGTTCCACCAGGTTGTGGGCCTCGTCGACCAATACCGCGACTTTCCAGGTGTTGGCCTGGGCCAGGCCGAACAGCAGCGCACTGAAATCGAAGTAATAGTTGTAATCGGCAACCACCACGTCGGCCCAGCGGGCCATTTCCTGGCTCAGGTAATACGGGCATACCCCATGCTCCAGGGCGACCTGGCGCAATGCAGCCTGGTTCAGCAGGCTCAGCTCGCTGGCGGCCTGGCGTGCCGCCGGCAATCGATCGTAAAAGCCCTGGGCCAAAGGACAGGATTCACCGTGGCAGGCCTTGTCCGGATGTTCGCAGGCCTTGTCCCTGGCGATCATCTCCAGCACCCGCAAAGGCGGCGCATCGGCGCGTTCGAGGATCACTTGCGCGGCGTCCAGGGCCAGCTTGCGTCCCGGGGTTTTCGCCGTGAGGAAATACACCTTGTCCAGGTGCTGGGGTGCCAGGGCCTTGAGCAGCGGGAACAGGGTACCGATGGTCTTGCCAATCCCCGTGGGTGCCTGGGCCATCAGGCAACGCCCGGTACAGACGGCCTTGAACACCGATTCGGCGAGGTGACGCTGCCCGGGGCGAAACTCGGCATGGGGAAACGCCAGCTGTCGCGCCGCAAGGTCACGCCTTTGGCGATGGGCCGTTTCCTGTTCGGCCCAGTGCAGGAACAGGCCGCAATGGTGTTCAAAGAACTGCCTGAGCTCGGTGGCGCTGAACGCTTCGAGCAGACAGGTTTCCCTTTCGCTGACGATATCGAAATACACCAGCGCCAGGTTGATCTGCGCCAGGTTGAGTTTGCGGCACATCAGCCAGCCATAGACTTTGGCCTGTGCCCAATGCAGTTGCCGGTGGTTGGCCGGTTGCTTGCTCAAGTCACCACGGTAGGTCTTGACCTCTTCGAGGCAGTTTTGCGAGGGATCATAGCCGTCCGCCCTGCCCTTGACCGTCAGGTCCTGATACGCACCTTCGAGGGCGATTTCACTCTGGTAGTCGTCACTGCGCCGTGACGCCACCGTACGGTGCCCGACGATGCCTTCCAGGGCGGTCGGCGAGGGAGTGAAGCGCAAGTCGAGGTCCCCGACCTTGGCGGTAAACTCACATAACGCCCGCACCGCGATGCTGTAGCTCAAGCGCCCTGCTCCGCCCATTGCACATAACACACGGCAATCGGCATCCGGTGCTCATGACAGAACTCCAGCCAGCGCAGCTGGTTATCCTGCAGGCGATCGCCCGGCCCCTTGACTTCGATCATGCGGTAGGTTTTTTCCTGTGGCCAGAACTGGATCAGGTCCGGCATGCCCGCCCGATTGGCCTTGATGTCCAGCAATAACCGATTGAACCAGTGCTTGAGGTGTTCGGCAGGTAAGCAGTCCAGCGCCTGCTCCAGCAACGGCTCGCTGAGTGCGCCCCAGAACACGAATGGCGACTGCACGCCCCACTTTTGGGCATAGCGCAGGCGGATGGTCTCAAGGTATCGACCGTCGTCGAGTTCATCGAGGCAGGCCTGGAACAATTCGGCCCGGCGGCTGTGGAAGTCTTCGCTCAACAGGTCCACTGGACCGCGTTGGAACGGATGGAAAAACGCCCCCGGCAGCGGGGCAAAAATCGCCGGCCAGCACAGCAACCCGAACAGCGAGTTGACCAGGCTGTTTTCGACGTAATGAACCGGCGCCGAGTCTTCGCCCAGGTGCGCCTGCACGTAGTCCTCCACTGACAACATCGGGTCGGTCCTGCTCAGTTGCAGCTCCAGGCGTTCCATCTGTCGTGGGGCTGGACGCTTGACCGCCGGTCCGCCCAGCTTGCGACGCAACCTGGGCAGGATACGCAGCAGGTGTTGCTGTTCCGCGGCGTTTTGCGGTGCTTGTTCGGCCTGGCACGCCAGGTCAAGGGCCAGTCGGTACTCACCGCAGCGTTCCAACACTCGGATCATGCGCAAGCGCGCGCCGGGATACACGCAATCCCGGTACAGGGTCAACGCGGCACAGAAATCACCGGCGCGCTCGCACGCCTGGCCCATCTGGAATAACTGCTTGTCACGACGTCTCTGCAGCCAGGGATTGCCCAGTATCAGGCCGTTGATCTGGGCGACAATCGCGACCACCGACTCGCCGGCCTCGAAAAGCTGCTGGCACTGGTAAAGGAACAGGCAGGCATCGACATCCTCGCGGCTTTGCAAGCCTCGGGAATCGGCGCAAAAATCGACCTTTTCATAGGTGAAGACCCCAAGGTCCGCCAGGACGAATTCAGACCAATCCTGGTAAAGATTGCCAAAAAACATCAAGCGCAGGCGATCGCACAGGCCCATGATGGTCAGGCTGAACAAGCGATCACCGAGCGCCGGACACCAATCCTTGAAGGATTGCTCGTGAGGAAACTGCTCGCACAGTGCCGGCAGCCAGTCGGTCTTTTTACCCTTGGGTTGAGTGATGGCGCTGCCCAGGCATTGAAGAATTTCCGCCTTGAGCAACACTTCAAATAACGCCTCGACCGACAACGGCTGGTGCTCGTCGAGCCAGCCCAACGCGAGCAACGGCCGGGCTGCGCTGGCGATATCGCCGATCTCGACGTAATGCAATTTGCTGGCGCGAAAATGCATGCCTTTGCGCATGACCAGCCTGACCAGCAGCGCCCGGGCCTCGCGGGGCAAGCCATTGAAGTCGTGAATAAAGCGGTGCTCCTCGACGCTCAACACGTCGGCATAACGTTGCTCAAGCCAATCAAGCACTTGCATGAAGTTGTTGAGGTAGTAGAACGGGTCGTCGAGAGGATTTGCAGTCACGGGAAAAGGAGCCACGATTAACAAGCACTGGTTATGCATACAGATACCAGCAACGCCCTGCCCCATGCAAATGGAAAAGGATAAGCGGCGGCGCTGTAAGGGATTTTTGCCTTGGGAATAGAACTTTCTGCTGTTGCATGGCACCAACCGCCAAGGAACGGCATTCGCTTGCGACAGCCACACTGGTTTTTTTTAACAATGAGAGGTGATTATGAACATCAAGACTCTGGCGTTTCCCATTGCGGTAGCGGCCTTCATCGCACTGGCCGGCTGCTCGACGCCCACGGTGGTCACCCTGCAGAACGGCACCCAGTACCTGACCAAGGACATGCCAAAAACCAAGACCAAGGATGGTTTCTTCGAGTTCGAGGATATTTCCGGAGCCAAGGTCAAAGTCAAGGCCGATGATGTTGCCACGATTCGCCAGGAAGACTGAGCCCGCGAATCGTGTTGCCTGCGCCCCTGTGTGGCAGGTTTCGAGCACTGCCTTACACTGCGATAGACCCAGTGCGACCTAATGATGGTGTCGAAATGAAAATGGTCACGCCACTTTTGACTCCTCTCCTCGCGGTCGCCGCTTGGGTTTCAATGAGTCTTTGTGCAAATGCCGCGACACCTGCTCGATCCTTCAATACCAGCTTCGACTGCGCCACGGCTCGGGGGGCCGTTGAAAAGCTTATCTGTCGCGACGCTCGACTGGCGCAGATGGATATCGAGCTGACGCGCCTGTATCGCCTGGCGCTCACCGATGAGCATTCGGTGCCGCGACCCGACAAAGTCGAGATCGACCAGCGCTTCTGGCTGCTCGCCCGCGATCAATGCGCGACCGAAGCCGATCCCAAGGCATGCACGGTGAGCCAGTATGCCGAGCGTGCGCACCAACTTCGCCAAGGCTCGGCCATTGCCAGGACCAAGGACCCCAGCAGGCTCACCGAAGGCCCGCAGGCCTTTCGCTGCGCCGGGCTTGGCGCGTTGGTGGCCGCCACGTTCTTCACTGTCGAACCGGCAGTGGTGTACCTGAAATGGGCCAATACCTCGACCACGCTGGAACAGGTGCCGAGTTCCTCCGGAGCCCTGTACCGGGGCAAGGACTACAGGGGCAGCCAAAGCTTCTGGCAAAACGGCAACGATGCCCTGTTGCAGATGCCGGGCGCAGGTGAAATGAGGTGCACGGTTGAACCTGTGAGTTGATCACGTATCATCGAAGGCAACACTGTTCAGTGCATCAAGCCTTCCATGAACCCTGCGACCCCGCTGGCGAGCTTGCGCCGCCATGGCGCACTGGTCGGGTTGGCCAGGGTCTGGTCTTCATGGACGAAGCTGCGGATGATCGCGTTGTAGCCGAGCCAGCGCCAAGGTTCGGGCTCCCAGGCCTTGAGCGCGTGCAGTCCGCCCTGGGCAATTACCCAGGGTTGGCTGACTCGTTCGGTGTCGCGCTGCAGGATCAGGTCGGCAAGGGTCCTGCCACCCAGGTTGCTGGCACCCACACCCTCCCCGCCATAACCGCCGGACAAGGCGATGCCGCTGGCCTGGTCGCAGAGCATGTGCGGCTTGAAGTGCCGCGACATGCCCAGGTTACCGCCCCAGCCGTGGGTGATCTGTACATTGCGAAGCTGTGGAAACAGTTCGCCGAACAGATAGCGCCGCAACTCGATTTCGCTGCGCGTCAGGTCAAAGTCATGGCGCAGCTTGCCGGCAAACTGATAGCCCCCGCGAGCGCCGAAGATCAATCGGTTATCTGCCGTTCGTTGGCCATAGGTCACTTGGCGACTGTTTTCGCTGAAGGCCTGGCCATGACTCAAGCCGATCTCGTCCCAGGTGGCGGCTGACAGCGGTTCGGTGGCCACGATCAGGCTTTGCACCGGCAACTGATAACGTCCCAAGGGTGGCAAGGTCACCGAATAGCCTTCGACAGCCGGTACCACCCAGCGGCTGCGCACCGTCGCCTGGGCAGTGCGAAGGCTGCCGGACTGCCAATGATTCACCGGGCTGTTCTCGTAAATCCGCACGCCCATGCGCTCGACCGCGCGCGCCAGTCCTCGGACCAGCTTGGCCGGATGGAGGGTCGCGACATGTGGCGCATAAATAGCGCCATAAGGCTTGGCCAGGCGAATCTGCTGCGCCATCTGTTGCGGGCTCAGCCAGCGGTAGTCGTTTTCGTTGAGTCCCTGGCTGTACAGCTTGTCCAGGTACTGGCGCAATGTCGCCTCCTGCTCGGGGTAGCGCGCGGCACAATAGAGGGCGCCGCCTTTACGATAATCGCAATCGATGCCTTCACGTTCGATGACGCTTTTCACTTCATCAGGGATGTCGTGGAGCAAATCGTAAGAGGCACGACGTTGCTCGGGTGACAACGTAGCGAGTAGACGGTCTTCGCCCAGCAGATTGCCCATCAACCATCCGCCGTTACGCCCCGAGGCACCGAAACCGGCTGTTTGCGCTTCTATGATGACAATATTCAGGCCAGGCGCCTGTCGCTTCAGGTAGTAGGCCGTCCAGAGCCCGGTGTACCCCGCGCCGATGATGGCAACATCGACATCCAGATCCTGTTCCAGCGACGCACGCGCCAGCAATGGCTCGTCGAGCTGGTCCATCCACAAGCTGATAGTGCGCCACGCCGGCATTCAAGACTCCGCCACTCAGATTTCGATGGCGTTGATCCTAGTGCACGGGCTCAGGCGCTGTCTTGCGCGCGTGCACGCAAGGACATTTGCTTGACGTAGGCCTTGGGCGACAGGCCGGTGTGCTGGCGGAAACAGCTATAGAACGCCGACAGTGAATTGAACCCGGCGGCAAACGCCAACGCGTCGATACGTACCGCGGGCATGGCACTGTCCAGCGCGTTGAGCAGGTGCTGCAGGCGGGCCTGGTTGACGTAGCGATAGAAGCTCTGCCCCAGCACCTGGTTGAGAAGATAGGAAATCTGGTTGCGACTGTAGCCACACGCCTGTGCCACCCGTTGCAGGTCGAGCTGCGGGTCGAGATAAGGCTGCTGGCGTTGAAAGTACTGCTGCAGGTCGTCGGCCATGAAGCTCAACTGCCGCGGCGACAGCCCCAGTCGACTGACCGCCGGGCGCTGGCTGCCGGTGTTTTCGCCGCAGGGTTGTTCGTGGACCAGCGAAGCATATTCGTTGACCCGCCAGATCAGCCCGTCCTTCACGGTGATTGCTTCACTGGCGCGAAACGACACAAGCCCCTCACCGCCACGCAAAGTGATGCGGTACTGGATGAAAGCAGTGTTGCCGTCCAAGCGGATGCGGTCTGAGTGCTCCAGCGCCTCATCCGGGTCACGGGGCATGCTGCTTTGCACGTAGTCGCGCAACTGGGCCAGCCCCATCACCCGGTTCTGGAAAAAATCACTGTATTGGACATCGGGGTGATACAACGCCATGACCCCGTCCAGATCGCGGTGTTTCCAGCGCAAGTGGTAAAGCATGACCGTCTCGCCCGTGGCCTGGGTTTGCAGCGGGCCATCATCCTCGGCGTACATGAAAGGTCTCGTCAAAAAGTGCCGAGCTTGCCCAAATTGGCCCGCGCCTTCAATTGCAAATGCGGGCGGGCCATTGCGCAAACGATCACGTACGTGACCTGCATCAAAAAAATCGCAGCAATTGCCAAACGACCTGAAAAATACACATTTTTTTCACATGCAGCTGCTACTTTTAAAGTCTGTCAATGGTTGAGCCAATGAAGGCTCCTCCCACCTAACCTGAGCTAACGGAAGCGCTCGATGAAGAAGGCGGGCAACACATGAATAAAGGGTTCAGCAAGGTCACTTTCCCAAACGCCTGCCAGCTGATGCGCTGGCATTTCCATCCCATGGGTTTCGAGGCAAGCATGGACGCCCCGGGCAGCATGATCGCCCGTTTGTTTGATCGAGCCAGTGGCGAGACCATGATCGCCATCGCTGGTATCCCCTGTTCGACGGTGATGAACGCCGCCGACGTCGAACGAATAATCGAAGCCGTGGAGGATGAGCTCGAAGCGTTCATTCCTCCGGTGGCCCTCAGGAGTTATGCCTGACGGCAGGTCTTCCATCAAAAGCCCACGATAATGTGGGCTTTGTGTTTTTTACGGGATCAAGAATGTAGAGGGGTACATGTACACCTTGTAAGAGCCGCACCGCAGGCTACTACATGGGTCATGCCGGCGTTTTGGCCCGCCGATGATCGGCGAAAAACGCCTTGCCCTTGCCGATCCGGTCCGACGCCTTGGGCATGTTCACCGCCTGGGTGTCCTGCGCATCGACATACCAATAGCAATGGCTCACGGCCCGGGTAATGCCCACGTAGGCCAGGCGCAGAATCTCGTCTTTCTGGGCATTGTCATAAGGCTCACTGTCGCCAGCCTTGCCCAGGCCCGCCATACGGTACACCTGGTTCTTGTAGGGAGAACGGGTCAGGTGCTGGCAATCGCCAAGCAGGAATACCGCGTCAGCCTGAAGCCCCTTGGCGCTGTGATACGTCAGTTGCTTGAGGCGTCGCGCTTCAAACGGCAAGCTAGAATCAACATTAAGTACAGGATGAATATATTGCTCTATCAATGACTTATCGCTACTTTTTCGATAAAGCATCAAGATTGAGTCGCCTTTGCGATAGTGCTCCATCAAGCGCTCGGCCATCCCCTGATCGTCTCGGTCCAGCACATTGACCGGCAGCAAGGCCTTTGGCTCGCCGCTGGCCTTGGCCTTCTTGCCCGCAATCGCAGGCGCGGCCCGCACGATATATTCGGCGGCGTCGATGATGTGCTGGTGACTGCGATAATTGTCGCTGAGCATGACCTTGGTGGTACTCGGCGACGAGAATGTCTTGTTGAACTCCATGAAATAGGTCGGCGAACTGCCACGCCAGCCGTAAATCGACTGCCAGTCATCGCCTACGCACAGCAATGAGGAGTGCTGGGCGCCGCGCCCGACGTGCATCGCCGGCCCGCGACTGCGGATTTCGGCCAGGCTGGCACGGATCCACGAGACAATTTGCGGCGAAACATCCTGGAACTCGTCGATCATCAAGTGCGACAGCGGCCGCAAGAGCTCGTCACTGAGCAGCTTGAGGTTTTCCGGGGAGTGTTCGCTAAACAGCGCGAACATGCGGTTGTAGGTCATGACGGGCGGTTTCTGGTCGAGCAAATGGTCTTCCAGGGCGCGCCAGTACAGACTCAAGGCTTCGAAGAAGAACCGGTCCGGGTCATCCTTGCCAAAGCTCATCTGGCCCACGGCAGTCGGCACATCCAGGCCGAGGTTTTCGATGAACCCGGCGGCAGCGACAAAACAGTCCAGCAATGGCGCGGACGCCAGCTCTCCCTTGACCTTGTAATCGAAGCCAGGCCCGGCGCTGGCATCGCCCCCAAGGGACGCCAGCACACGCTTTGAGGATTCGTAATTATCTATCCATATCAATGGTTTACGACAGAATGCTTGAAACAAAGTGCGCTTTACCGCGGTTTCCGCACGCAACGTAAGCTTGGCATTTGGCCGGGTCAGTTGCGGATTTTCGCCAGGGTCGAATCCCAGCACCACCCAAGCGTCCAGCGAGGCAATGTAACCGTGGCAGTGAAAGGTACTGCCGTTGATATCGAAAGCCTGGCGCTTGGGCTCTATGCCTTTGATCGGCCAGGCGCCGGCGCGAAACCACAAGTCTTCCACCAGATCGCAGAGCTCTTCATCGCGTTTGGCCGCCAGCTCGGTGACGGCCATGCGCTTCTGTACATCAGGGTGGTCGCGCTCCAGCTCCTTGAGTTGCAAAGCGTGACGAGACAATGGCTTGATCAGCGCGCGAAAACGCTCATCGCGACCGTGCAACGCGTGATAACAGGCATTGAGTTGCTGACGCTGAGCGTCATTGATGCGCAGATCGAAGGGGTTGCTGTCCACTTCGTCATCCGCGCCTTGCGCTCGGTGACTGAGGTTTTCGAAGGCTTGCAGCCGTTCGAAGCCCGGCAGGCTGCGAACCATCGGCAATATGCGCGAATGGAAGGTGCGCACCAGGTCACGCGCCTCGCGCACACCCAGTGCATGCCCCCAGAGCGCAAACAGCTCAATCAGTTTATTGATGAAGTCCTTGCGCGACTCACGGGTGAACGTCACCACGGTCATCGAGCTCAGTTCGAACCCCAGGTAGTGACTGAGCAACAGGATACGCAGGACCAGCGTCGTCGACTTGCCGGCGCCCGCACCGGCAATCACCGACGTTGATGGTGTGTCACTGAAGATCATTTTCCACTGCGCAGCGCTGGGCTGGGCATGTGCCGGCAGCAACCGGGCGACGTCGGCTTTCATGCGTTTTTTCAGTTCGGCGGTCAATGGCAGGCGCCAATCGTCGAAAAGATGGTCATCGATGTTGGGTGGCCGGTGCTCGGTGCAGCGTGAGTCGCGAATCAGCAAGACTTGCCGGCCCTCTTCCAGGCCCTCGAGCTTGCCTTCTTTGTACCCATAGTCCACCCCGGCACTATGACCGCTACGAAAACCGTCTGCCTGACCGTGTAACCAAGAGGCGCGGTGTTGTGCGCGCAGACGCGTCAGGCCATGACCAAAAAAGCGCGCGGCCAGGCGCTTGAGCAATGGCATCTCGGCCAGCGGGCGAAGTTCAGGCGGAAGATCGGGGGTGTGTTGCGGCACGCGGACGGACTCCAGGGTGTGAGGCTGTTGAGGGCTATGGTGTCTGTATTTGCTTTTGAGTTCTAGTCAAATGCTTATGACTCATCGACTTATGGGCGAAATTGAAGGCTGGATGAGACGCTTGCGAGCGTAATTCCTATCAAATTGATCGATGATTATGAGGCATTTTTTACGCTTTTTATCGATTGTTACCTGATGGATGATGCCCGTCATCAACAACCGGTCTCGATTCGTGGCCAGGCCGTGCGCCCCATGACGAACCTTTCAGGAGACGATCATGCTTGAACTCAGACCTTTCAACTCGCTTGGCGGCGCTCACCATGGCTGGTTGGATGCCCATCACCACTTTTCGTTCGCCGAATACCATGACCCCAAGCGCATGAACTGGGGCAACTTGCGGGTATGGAACGATGACGTGATTGCCCCGGGCACTGGCTTCCCGCAGCACCCGCACCGGGACATGGAAATCATCACCTATGTCCGTGAAGGCGCAATTACTCACCAGGACAACCTGGGCAACAAGGGTCGCACTGAAGCGGGTGACGTTCAGGTGATGAGCGCCGGCACCGGCATTGCCCACAGCGAATACAACCTGGAAGCTACGCCGACCAAGATCTTCCAGATCTGGATCATTCCCAATGAATCCGGCCTGGCACCTTCCTGGGGCGCCAAGCCATTTCCCAAAGGCCAGCGCGAAGGTTTCGTGACCCTGGCCAGCGGTAAGCCCGGGGACGATCAAAGCCTGCGAATCCGCGCCGATGCGCGCCTGGTGGCGGCAAACCTGAAGGCCGGCGAAACCGCTGAGTATCGCCTGGACAACGGTCGTCGCGCTTACCTTGTGCCGGCCACGGGTGTCATTGAAGTCAATGGCTTGCGTGCACAAGCTCGAGACGGTGTCGCGGTTGCCCAAGAGCAGGTGTTGCGGGTGACGGCTATCGAGGACAGTGAGATCGTGTTGGTGGATCTGGCTTGATTCAGTAAATCGATGTCTAGTCCTGAAATAGGTTTACATCTATTTCACCCAGCGCCCGATGCACCGCATCGGGCGTTTTGTATTTTAAAGACAGGTGCGGGCGCTCCTGGTTGTAGATCAAGATTGCCTCCCGCACCATC
>NZ_NOIO01000043.1:0-31494 GCF_014596605.1 Pseudomonas sp. PSB11 | reverse complement strand
CCTTGCAGGTTGTCATTGCCATCCCCGCCGTCCAGCCGGTTGCTTGCGCTATTGCCAATCAGGGTGTTGGCCAGGGTGTTGCCGGTGCCATTGAGATTGGCACCGCCCAGCAGGGTCAGGCGTTCGACATTGTTGCCCAGGGTGTAGTCGATGCTCGCTTGTACCGTGTCATCGCCACTGTTGGCAGCCTCCACGACGACATCGCCGAGGTCGTCGACCAGGTAGGTGTCATTGCCCAGACCACCTTCCAGGCGGTCCGCACCGCTACCGCCATCGAGCAGGTCGTTGCCGCCATTGCCGAACAGCGTGTCATTGCCGCCCAGGCCTTGCAGCACGTCGTCGTCGGGGTTGCCGTTGATGACGTCGGCACCTGCGGTCGGGGTGGCTGGCGAGTAATAGAGATTGCTGAGGATGGCGTTGCTATCCCAGCGGCTGCCGTCGGCGAACTGAATACGGTCAACGGCATGGTCGGCATCGAGGAAATGCTGGCTGACGGTGAGGGTCTCGCCACTGGCGAGGACGGTCAGCACCAGGTCGTTGCCCACACGGGTCAAGCGGATCTGGCTGGCGTTGAGATTTGCGAGCCGGATGCTGTCGAGGTCAGCGGCCAGGCCGCTGCTGTTGTCGATGACGTCGTTGCCGTACCCCTGACCATAAAGGTAAGTGTCACTGCCCTGGCGCCCCGCCAGCCAGTCGTTGCCGGCTCCACCGTTGAGGGTGTTGCCGCCACTGTTGCCAGTCAGGCGGTTGTCGAGATCGTTGCCGGTGCCAGCCAGGTTGGCGGTACCCGTCAATTCGAGGTTTTCCAGGTTGGCGCCGAGGGTGTAGGCGATGGATGCGCGGACCGTATCGGTCCCCTCACCCGACGCCTCGCTGACGCTATCCCCAGTCTGGGCGATCAGATAGAGGTCATCGCCGGCACCACCGGCCATGCTGTCATTGCCTGCACCGCCATCGAGCACATCGTCGCCGTCGCCCCCGGACAGGCTGTCGGTACCGGCGCCGCCCAGCAGCGTGTCGTTACCCGCCCCCCCTTGCAGGTTGTCATTGCCATCCCCGCCGTCCAGCCGGTTGCTTGCGCTATTGCCAATCAGGGTGTTGGCCAGGGTGTTGCCGGTGCCATTGAGATTGGCACCGCCCAGCAGGGTCAGGCGTTCGACATTGCTGCCCAAGGTGTAGTCGATGCTCGCTTGTACCGTGTCATCGCCACTGTTGGCCGCCTCCACGACGACATCGCCGAGGTTGTCGACCAGGTAGGTGTCGTTGCCCAGACCACCTTCCAGGCGGTCCGCACCGCTACCGCCATCGAGCAGGTCGTTGCCGCCATTGCCGAACAGCGTGTCATTGCCGCCCAGGCCTTGCAGCACGTCGTCGTCGGGGTTGCCGTTGATGACGTCGGCACCTGCGGTCGGGGTGGCTGGCGGGTAATAGAGGTTGCTGAGGATGGCGCTGCTATCCCAGCGGCTGCCGTCGGCGAACTGAATACGGTCAACGGCATGGTCGGCATCGAGGAAATGCTGGCTGACGGTGAGGGTTTCACCGCTGGCGAGGACGGTCAGCACCAGGTCGTTGCCCACACGGCTCAAGCGAATCTGTCCAGCGTTTAGATTGACTAGCTGGATGCTGTCGAGGTCAGCGGCCAGACCACCACTGTTGTCGATCACATCGTTGCCGTAGCCGCCGCCATAACGATAATTATCGTTGCCGCGCCCACCATTCAACAGGTCGTTACCGGTTCCACCGTCCAGGGTGTCGTTCCCGTTGTTACCGTTCAGCGTGTCGTTGCCGCCCTGGCCGTTGAGGCTGTCGCTGAGCGAGGTTCCGGTCAAAATATTGGCGCCGCCATCACCATTTATAGTTGCCATTTCCGATACCCTGTATTTTCGGTGGGAGTTTGACGCTTAAGACTAGTGGGTCGCGTATTCTTGGCCTCATTCATTTGAACGAATGCTGGCCCTTTCATCGGAAATTGCCACTATGTCCTTGGTCCCCTACGAATCCACGGGTGCGCGACCGCAACCGGGCTCGGGCCGGTATGCCACCGGTGGTAGCCCGCCAGCCGGGTTGACGGGAGATAGAACGGCGAACTAATGCCCGCTGGACGAAAGCCAGCTGCTGGACCGGGTTTCCCCGCCAGGCGGGGTTGGCAAACCAGCGGGGCTATCCTGAATGGCTGATCGCCCCGAAATAGCGGCAGTTGGCCAAAGGCAGAAATCGGCCTGATGGCGCCGACGCCGAGTTGACCTGTTGAAATGTTTTTTGGAGTTCGCAATTAACCCGATAGGCTAAGGTTTCTGGCTACCTTTCCTGGACTACCGTGGCATATTTCGCCCAATCGTCCATGAGACACCGCCGCTTCTCGAAGAGATCTCCACGCCGATATGCAGCTTCGACCGCATTCTCTACTGTATGTGAAAGTGCATGCTCGCAAACCTCTCGAGGATAGTGGGTGACCTCACTCGCCCAATCCCGAAAAGTCGAGCGGAATCCATGAGTCGTGAGATCGTTACGCTTCATTCAACGCAACACCATCAACATCGCCATATTGCTTAGCGGCTTCCCTTTTCGAGCGCCAGGAAATAGATGATTGTTCCCTTCTACTCGAGGAAGATCGGTCAGTAGATCCAATGCTGCTTTCGACAGCGGAACGCGGTGCTCTTTCCTGGCTTTCATTCGCGACGCTGGAATGGTATATACCCCAGCTACGAGATCAACCTCCGCCCATGTGGACGAGAGCACTTCGCTGGTTCGGCAGGCAGTCAGTAGAGTGAAGCGCAGAGCTTTAGCGCTCAGATCTTGTGCTTTTTCAAGAGTCGCCACAAATGCGGGAAGTTCGCCCCATGGGAAGGCTGCGTGATGTTTCACAGCACGCACTTTTTGGCGGGGAGGCAAAAGCTTGTCCAAGTGCCCTCGCCATCGAGCGGGATTTTCGCCAGCGCGGAGATCCCGAGCCTTTGCTGCATCGAGGACCAATTCGATTCGGTTTCGCAATCGACTGGCGGTTTCGGGCTTTTCTGTCCAAATCGGCTTGAGGATTTTCAGCACATGCTCAATGCCTATTTCCTGCGGGGGAAGATCGCCTATGACCTTGAACGCATAAGTAGTCAGTATTTTTAGGTGGAGAACATCGCCCTTATCGCTGTGATCGGATAGGTGACTTCGCTGGACGCTTACGACTCTTTAAGAAGAGCTGAATCGCCAAAAGACAGCGGTCCCCTTCACTCGGGGCATAGCTTTCTTTTTCGCCGGACGTTGAGTTGCAGGTGAAGTGCTCATTAACACTTGCTCCCAATGATTTCCCATCCAATTGAACATGAGCTCTCCTCTCTAACCGGAACGGCCATTGAGCACCCGTGCAATTCCACAACGCAAAATGGCTGAGGAGATGGCGTCATGACTCTTTAGTTATCCATAGCTCAGGTTCAGCGGCTTTGACCGATGATGAGTGCCTATCCGGTTAATCAATACTGGAGCTCAGGAATGGCTCGGTCAGTCGGTCGACTCTTCGTTCTTCGAGCTGCCCAGCCCGCAGAATCTCATTTGAAGTTGGGTAGTGCCGTAACAGCTTACGGGCCTGACGCCGAAAAGACTCTGACATCGCGGAATCTTGCGCAATCTCGACCAGGAAGTCCCGCGTCTGGATCAGCGCTCGCGTGCGTTCACTTGGCATGGTCATGGTCTCCTCCTCTCACGAACCGTGTACGGTTTAACCGCGCTGAGCGCGATGGCTGCCGACGAAGCTTTTTTGCATCATCAACCACCTCAAAGCCTACACCGAAAACTAGATTGCACATCGACGCAATCGCCCACATTCACCCAGACTTATCGTGAATCAAGCCCTACTCTCCACTCCGGCGTCTCCCCAACCTGCGGTGTCGGCGCGCTAGAACACTAGGCCGGGGACCGGGTTCTGGACGAGCTCTCCGTACCGGACGTCTTGTCGATATCGGACGTGCGCAAGGAAGGCGGCATAGCTGGACGGATTGTGGATCGCCACGTCCTGATCCATCTCGTCGTAGCGAGAGATGATGTTACTGTCGTCCTGAAACGGGATCCCGAGTAAGGTGCCTGTTGGCAGCGAGACATACCACTCCGGCACGTCGCGATACTGGTCCGCCTGATTGTCCAGATAATGGCCCATCTCGTGGATGATCTGAGCGACGCGACATGCCACGCCCTTCGTTGGGTAAGCACGTGTGAACACGGTTCGACCGCCAAAGGATGTATACGCCGCGCAGTCGGGTTGCACCCGTCCGTCAGGCCCTAGAACCTCCATCTTCTTGCCATTCGCATCGAGAATGATTTTGTCAGTGGCGTCCCTTTTGTAGACGACACGCTCCGCCTGCTTGAGCTCCTCGTCTGTGGCAGAGGCATAGATGTCCGGTGCGTTGTGGAGCTTTTGCTCGATGGCCTGAAGTCGGGTGAGGATGAAATCAATCCGCACGAGATCTTCAGGGTCTAGCAAGCGAAAGTGAGTGACCAAGGCACTCTGCATTAATGGAGCGTCGAGATAGGGCAGTCCTAATGCGACAGCACCACGGTAGGCCACGACCTGCGGGATGACTGACCAGAGCCACTCGAACACCTTCGTCTTCGCTTGGCCCGCAAGGAGCAGCTCCACCACGCCTGTCCAGTTCCCGACAATCGGACGTTGGTCAACGACCGTGATCAAACCACCCGCTGAGGCCGGCCACTTCAGCTTGAGGTAATCACCGTCCTTGAACAGATACGCGTAGTCAGCGTACAGCCCCTGGCCGTTGAGGGCCGCATCGAATCCCCCGGCGAACTGCGCCGATAGACCGGGAACAAGATTCGTAAGTGGAGCCGCTGCGCTGCAGGTGTCAGACGCCCAGTCGTATTCGACGAACTCCCCCATGTAAAAGAAGTAGGTCTTGCCTTTGCGTCCGACCTTACCGTTCAAGGCGGCGTCGACACGGCTGAACGGTGGGCTGGGGATGTGCCACGCGTTTATGGAAGTGATGCCGCCACTGGGGCGCGGCGGCGGACTCGCCCACTCATAGCGAGCGTATTGCAGGTCCTTGAAGAAGTACGAGTACTTTGCGGATGTGGCAACGCCCGCTTCATGCGCCGACAAAGCCGCCTGCACCTGTATCGGCCCGAGGAATGGCAACGTCCACTCTTGTGCGATCGACCTGGCGCCGATCACCGCCTTGTCCTTCGCCCAGTCGAACACCACGTATTGGTCACCCAGGAAGAAGTAGGACAGGTTGCTTCCGGCCGGGCCGTTCAGTGCGCAGTCGATGTATCTCATGGAACTCTCCGTGTCACCTCGCGTCGCGAGGAAAGTTGCTCTTACCGCGACTTCAAGTCGCCTCGGCGGTCACCACATCTCCCTCGCGCCCCAGCGGATCAATGATCATCAGATGCAGGCGCAGCGGTAGAGGATGATCACCTGCAGGCGCGGGGCCGCCCTGCCACTGGAGGGGGGCACTGTCCAGTTCGACATCCGGCTCCGCGGGCCCGATTGCCTGATCGCCCCACTGCTGCCAGATGCGCAGCCGGTATGGCGCGATGGCCCGTGACAGGGCCGCCGGGGTCGCGCTCGCAGTCAGGCTGGCATACGTCACGCCCGCACCGGCGTCGACGACAACTGCGGCCGGCGCTTCGATAGGTGGCACCGGCAGCGTCGGGACATGCATCGCGCTCGCGGGCGCCGAGACGCCGCTGTAGGGGCGCGGCATGTCTTGCCGCTGCGAGTCGATGACGGGCTGCACCGCGCCCGCAGGCGCAATCTCGACAATGCCCGGCGCGAGGCGGCGCTCGCTCGGCATGCGCACCTCCGCCCAGTACGTATGGCTCACGAAAGGCGGCAAGGGCGTCGGGTCCTCCACCTCGGCGACGAACGCCACTGTGTCGCCGTCGCGCTCGAGCCGCAGGGCGCCGCGCGCGATCTCCCGCGCGTAGACCGGGTCGGGTACCTCGGCGCTGGCGCTTCGCAGGCGGAACTCCGGCGCTGCGGCGGTGGCATCGGGCGGGTTGTCGAAAAGCCCAGGCTCGTTGGCCTGCAACTCGACCAGGTCCAGGCCAAGAGCCTGCACGCGCACGGTGGCCTTGCCGTGTCGTGCATCGACCTGCACCGACACACGCGGTGGCGGCGGCGCTCGGTCACCCGGCACGGCCAGCGGCACGACGCCGCAGCGCTCGAACTCCGCTTCGCGGCCCTGACCCGAGACCGGAACAATGCGCAGGAACTGCACGCTTGCCAATGACCGAGGAAGGCGCTCGTCCAGGGTCACCACTCCGTCTACGGTTTCCAGCGGCGGCTCGGTAAGCAGGCGGAATCGCTCGCGGCCGCCGAGCGCTCCGACGCGATCGCGCTGGCCGCCAGTGAGTGCAATGGCGGCGCGCGTCGGCCCGGTGACCTCCAAGCTCTGCGCATCGGCGATGTAGGCGCGATAGCGCGTGCCCGCCTCGCCCGGCCACCTGAGCTTCACCTCCACCTCTGGCGTCGGCCCCGGTCGGCTCGTCCACAAGAGGCCCAGGCCTGTGGGGACCACCGCCGGGCGCCGACGGTCCACATAGGAGACCGTCAGCGTGACCTCGTCGGACGCCTGGCCTGCGCTGTCCACGAAGCTAAATGCGAGCAAGGCGCTCCCCGTCTTGCCGACGGTGAGCTCGGGCAACGGGATGGGCTGTACGAGCACGCGCGTCTCATCCGCAGCGACGGGCACGATGGCTAGGGGCGGCAGCGGCACCCCGTCAATGCTTCCTTCCAGGCGCGCGATGTGCAGCGAACCCGCGGCAAGGTCGGCCACCGATGGCACCTGCACGCGCACCTCGATGCGACCGGGCGATGCAGGCGGCCCGCCCATACCTTCGGGACCATTGAGCACGAGCCGCGTTTGTGGCGCGGGCTTGGGTGGCCGCGGCCGCGGCGGCGCAGGCACATCAAACTCCGCGGTTGCACCGAAGCGCCCGAAGAAGTCGGCCAGCGCCGCCCGGTAGCGCACAGGCGGCGCGCTGTCGGCAATGGGCGCGTCGGCGATCAGGCCGCGACGTTCGAAGAGGCCCGCCATCGCCACGCGCCCTGGACCCCGCGGCTTGGGCTGCGTCGTGCCCAGCAGCAGCGCCACCGCGCGCTTGTCAGGGTTGGCGGGCGGCGCCAGATCGATGGCCTGGTGACGCGTCACCCACCCGCCGCCTTCACGTCGCCCGAGCGCCGCCAGCGCGCCCAACGGCGGCGCTGAGAACACGAACTCCTGGCGAAAGGTGGTCGAGGGCTGGCCGTGTCCTTCGAGCCAGCTGGCCTCGCCCAGGCTTGGCGCCGACAGGCTCGGCGGATCGGCCGGCGGCACGGCGCCCGCCACGGCAAGAAGTCCACGCGCGTCCATCGCGGCCGGAAGCACGAACTCCGCAGCCGCGAGAGCGTCCATGTAGCGTTTGCCGATACCCTGCAGCATGCGCCCGGCGCCCACGCGCTCGGAAAACACGCTCTCGATACGCTCCAGTGCCGGGTGACGCGGGCCGAGCGCGGTGGCAAGATCGCGGCCGTCGCGCGCCAGCGATGCGGGCCGCAAGACAAAAAGGCCCAGTGCCACGTAGGCCAGCGGCTGACTGCCGTCGCTGTGTTCGCGCAACGTGCCGACGAGCCCCAGGCTGCGTCCGATGCCGGGGTCCTGCGCCTTCAGCAACAGGTCGTCTGAAATGCCCACGTCCACAATCTGGCGGCGCGCAAGCTCGGGGGTCTTCGGGATGTCGCGCTTCAGGCGCTGCGCGCGCGGCACGGTCTCGATGTCGCCCACCATCGTCTTGCATTCCTGGATGATGGCAGCCAGGTGAGCGGACACGCGGGCAACATCGTCAGCAGGCGTCAGCGCATCAAGAGGACCGTCGGGACGATCGGGAGCCTGCAAGCGCCGCGCCGCGCCCTCCTCCACGCGCCTGAGAGCCTCGGCCTCGCCGAGTCCTCGCGCATACCACGGCCATTCGCCTTCGATGGGCAGACTCAGCAGCGCCACCGGCTCCTGGCCGATGAGCGGCTCGATCACGCGCTGACCGTCAACGCGCCAGGTACGCAGGCCCAGCACGCGGCCGCGGCCGATGATGCGAACACGCTCCACCTGCGGGCCGCCGACGATGAACGGCGCGCGGCTACGCGTGGCGAGCACCCGATGGCCCACGCGGCCGATCAGCTCAACGCGGCCCTCAAAGCCGTCGACCAAGAGCTCGACCGCGACGTCCACGACATCGCTCTCGGGCTGTGGTCGCGCGATGTCAGCGATGAGCACGCCGCCTGCAGCCTCCAGCGAGGGCTCGGGCAGCACCCTGCCGCCTCGGTCGCGCCACAGCACCTCCGGTTCGGCAAGATCTGGCGTTACGCGCCAAATGCCAAATGGCGCGACCGGAAAGCCCAGCAAGGGCGAAGGCAGCAGGCGCAGGTGCACGCCGTCGGGGAGGTCGGCATCGGCACGCGCGGCCAGCGCCACCTGTGCGAAGAGGCTGGGTGGTGCGAACAGGCTCATGGTTACACCTCCTGCGCGAAGCCCGGGACCAGCGGCAGCTGGACGAAGCCGACCAGACTGGCGCCGCTGGCCTTGTCCTTCAGCGTGAGCGCCACGCTCGGGAACATACGGCGCGGCTTCAGGAACGGTCGCGGCTGCAGCCACACGCGCGGCGTGAAGGGCACGGAGCACAGCCACAGCATGCGGCTGCGTAGGCGATCGGTGCGGCGCACATCGAAGGCCGAAGCCGGCAGCGGCTGCATCACGACGCGCAGCGTGTCCAACTCGACGCGGCCGGGTCTGTCGACCGGCTCGGGCGATTCGAGCAAGAGCCCGGCGCATTGCCATGCAACCGTATCGCCGGCGTCCTGGCGGCGCCACAGCATGCTCACGCGCGGGCGCACCGGGGCGGGCCAACCGTGCAGCCCGATGGACTCCAGGGCGGCTTCGAAATCGGCGTCCGAGCCATCGATGGCGCCCGGCGCGAACGCGGCAGCGGTGATTTCGATGTCACCGCTGCAGGCTGACGGCGACGGCGCAAAGCCAATTCCACCGAGCATCTCGGCAGGCTGGCGCCAGCGCGAAGTGCGGAAGGTGATGCCGTCCAGATGGCCATCAAGCACGTCCGGATCGTCGGATTTGGCCAGCGCAAAGACCTCGTACCAGGCCTGCGTGGTCAGCGGCGACAGCGTGCGCAGTGTGCCGCCCGGGCTCGGGATGGCACACGGTGCCGTGAGCGCGACCTCGGCGCGCCGCCGATCGGCCACGGACAGCCCCGTCTTGTCCTGCAACGCAATCCAGAACGGGTTGATCTCGATGTCTTCGCCGGCTGCACCCGCCGCGTCGACGCGGCGCAGGCCGAGCTTGAGCGTGTAACCGTAGACCTTGGCAAGCGCGACCACGTGCGCCGCGCTGAAGTGCACGTCCAGCGGGTCATCGGCAAAGCGGAAAGGCTCGGATTGCGCGGGCGTGTAGCCTAGCAGGAAGCGCTCTAGCATTTTCGGCTCGAAGAGGTCGCGCTTGCGCCGCACGAAGTCGATGTAGGCCACCTTGCCGTACACCGGGCTCGCGGGCACTGCCATGCCAGCGCCCGCCTTCTTCACCGTCGGCTTGGGCGTGGTGCGGAAAAAGAAGCTGCGCTCGGTGCCGGGCGGGTTGTCCTTGTCGGCTCCCGCAGGCAGGTAGGCGACCTGGCCCCAGACGTGGTCGGCCTCGCTCTTCGCGCCCTTGTCGTCCTGGCGGTAGATCCAACCTTCCCAGCTCATCGACACGTCCAGGCGATAGGTGTGGCCGGGCTCCAGGATGGCGTGTATGCCTTCGCCGCTGGTCTGACCGCTCTGCTGGGGCTGTTTGGCGGCGGCCTGGACCTGGCGCGCGGCCTCGGCCTGCGCCGCGCCGTTGCGCAGCGCCGCTGCGGCCAGCGCGGCCGCGGTCATTCCACCAAGACCCAGCACCGCGAGCGGCTCGCCGAGTTTCCAGTGGATCTTGATGCTGCTCACCACGCCTGCCGTCATCGGCGCGAAACGCACGGCCGCGCGGCCATCGGGAAGGGGCACGCGCTCGACGGGTTTCCACGTCTCGCCGCGATCGTCGACCACGCCCACGGCCAGCGTCGCATCGGGAACGCTCGGGCGAAGCAGCAGCCACAAGCGCGCTGCGCTCAGCGGCTGGTCAGGCTGGAGCAGCGCGGACTGGGTCGGCTCCAGGCGCTTGAAGCCGATCAGCGTCGGCGTGCCGACGCACGGCATCGCGAGTGCGCCATCGAAGGGGTGCTCCAGCGGCAGTGGCGGCGCGAAGCTTTCGAGCGCCGCGGCGCTGAAGTCCATCGGCGGCGGCAGCAAGGCCGCGCTGGCCGGCCCCAGTGGCAGGCCGGGCAGCGGCGATGCAAAGGGCGTGAGCATGGCGCTGAAGTGACTCACGCAAGGGTCCGCGCTCAAGCGATCGGCGGGTAGCACGAAGGCGGCTCCGCGCGCATCGGCGTTCCAACCGACGGCCCAGCCTTCTATGGCGCGCACTTCGCGCTGGCACGCAGTGGCCGAGTCGGCCAGCGGATCGCTGTCGGAGCCCGCCCCGCCATCGGCAAGCCGGGCCAGGTGCAGATCGCCCTGGTAGGTGAGCAGCACCAGGTCGCCGGCCTGCGGCCGCGTGCCGATATCGCCATCCTTGCCAGCCTGCCAGGCCGCCTCCATGGGGCCGGCAACGAGCGTGCCGGGGCCATCCGGATCGCCGGTCACGTCGTACAGCGCCAGGCCGCTGAGCGTCCACTCGTAGCGCAGCATGTCGTTGCCGATAGGTTGTGCCGCAACACCGCAAGGGTACAGGCCGATCGACTTGAACTGCGGCACGCCGCCGGGCTGGGCCACGTATGACGCGGCCAGTTTCGGGCTCATCGCGAACGACAGGTGCAGCAAGGTATCGGGCCACACCTGGTCGGCGTCGCGGATGTCCTGGTGGCGCACCGCCAGCTTGCCCACCCGTCGGTACTGGTCGTCGATAAGAAAGGCACGGTGACCGCTGATCACACCGTTCACAAGGTCATCCAGCGGGTGCACGTCGGGCAGCGGCACGGTGAGCTTAGGCTCGTCGTTGATCGACATTTCGACGCAGCCCTCGATCTCGGTGAACAGCAGGTCGATGTGGCCACACAGGCGCGCGTGCATGAAGGCGGGCGCGTTCTCTACCTTGAGCAGCGAGAGCGTCGCATCCACACCCACCGAGAACGGGCCGAGGTGCAGCGAGCCGCCCGCCGCGCCGAAGCCCGCCAGCGTCAACGGATGCGTCGCGAGCAGCAGGTCGGCACTGGCATGCACCTCTGCCCAGGCAACCGGCTTCGGCCCGATGGCCGTCTCGAAGCCGAAGCCAAAGGCGATGACGAGGCCTTCGGCGATCGTGATGGGGCCGCCGCGTGGCCACTTTTGGATGCCGCGTCCGCGCAGCATCAGGTAGGCATCGGCACGCGCGCCGATGAGCTCGGGCAGCACCGTAGCACGCATCGGCCCGAGGCCGCGGCCGTCGGGCGGCGAAGCATCGCGATAACCGTCGCTTCCTAGGTAGATGAACCAGTCGTCCGTCTTCCCCTTGGCCACCGGGAAGTGCGCGCCCAGCGGTACCTGCACTTCGAGCAGCACAGGCACGTTGAGTTGTCCCTTGAGCCCGATGGTCACGCCGTCGGACTGGTCGACCACTACGGCGCCGAGTAAGGACAGACCGGGATCGCGGCCCGTGGGCGGGCGGGCATTGACGCGCATGCGCGGGCTCAGCACCGTGCCCCACAGCGCACCGCGCACGGCGATGTCGGGCACCGTGACGAACAGCCCGCCACGGCTGGAGAACGCGAAGCCCAGGTCGGGCACCGTGCCCAGCACCGCCCGCGCGCCGATGGTGAGGTTATCGGCGCTGAAGACGAAGTCGGTGTCCGGCTCGTGGCCCCCCCAGGCGAGCTGGTAGCCGATGGGGTCGGGGTCGGCCGGCGGCGGTGGCGCGGGTCGCGCATTGACGCCGAACGAGCCAGAGATGCCGTAGATGCCCAGCCCCGTGTTGGCGATGGGGATGGGGCCCGGCAGGTCCATCCCCACCTGCACGAAGAGCCAGAAGCTGTCTTCCGTGGGCTGGTACAGCAGCTTGCCGTCGGTGGCCAGGTTCAGCGGCAGCAGATACACGTCCAGCGCCGCGCTGATGCCCCCGTTCGGACGCAACATGATACGGCCGTTACCATTCACCACGCCGGGCACGTTGATGCTCGCATCCAGGCCGCGCAGCGAAGCCGAAATGCCACCGTCGTCGCCGAGCGTCGCGCGGATGGTCGCGCCCGAGACGCGCACGGGCCCGAGATTGAGCTTGAAGCGCAAGTCGACCTCAAGCCAGGTAGACCCGCGCCCCGAGCGCGTGCCGAGGATGTCGAAGATCGAGCCCGGGCTGTCGACCTGCCATGCGCCGGGGTCCTCGATTTCCATGTCGGCGCCGCGGAAGTCGAGTTTGACCGCATCGGCGCCCTGTGCGCCCGAGAAGTCGAGGGTGAGTCCGACCTTGCGGTTACGCACGCGCATCGGCTGCACGTCGTTCATCTGCACCGACAGCACACCCACCTTGATCGGTTTGACGAGCACATCCACCGAGTAGTCGAGCAGCAGCTTCACGCTGTCGCCCACCGGCAGGCCATGCCCGGTGCTGGACAGCTCCACGCCGTGGAGGGTGAACCGCCCCTTGTTTTGCAGCGCCGCGCTCAGGCCGAGCGCGGCGACGAGCAAGGCATGAAGCACGACACCGCTGGCATCGCCGCCGCCCGGCGCCTTGTCCGCGGCGATGGCCGTGGCGAGCGCGGCGGCCGCGACAAGCACGCGGGCCACCGGCCCGCCATCGGGCGCCACCACGCTCAGAATGCCCTGCGGCCCTTGCGACTCTACGCCCAGCGTGATGCGTGTTTGCGGATCGCCAACGCTGCGCGCGAACCGCAGCCGCGCGATGACAGGCTTGCCGGCCATCAGGCGCAGGCCACCTCCTGCGTCGGAGAGTTTTTGCTGCGCGCCATCCAGCGGCAGTTCCATCGCCGCTTCGACCAGCGTGGGGATGAAGTCCTGCAGACCGCTGGCGGCCGGATCGCGACACTCGATGCGTACTGCAATGCCCGGACGCGCGTCGGTGGGCGGCACGCGCGTTGAGAGGGCCAGGTCGATGCCTTCGCCCGGTGCGAGCCCAAGTTCGACGAAGGCGTCCACCGCGTGGCCGCCGAGCAGGGGCACGCCGGGAGGCAGGTAGACGCGCGCATGACGCACGACGAGCCCACGCCATGCAGGATCGTCCGCGCGGGACGCCACCGCGGCGCCATCGAGCATCGTAGGACCGGGTGAGGCGGCATCGACGGAATCGTCGATGACGAAAGCACCGCCGGCGCCGGGTGCGCTCAGTTCGAGGCCGAAGCCGCTGTCGCTCAGCAGCACGATGGACGGCACAAGTAGGAGCTCGATGATGCCGGCGGGCTGTCCTTCGGTCGGCGACAGGCGCAGCGTCGCCACGCCACCGGACTGCCCTTCGATGAGCAGCGTCACGGCGACGCCGGCGATCGAGACCTCGCCGGGTGCGGCCACGAGTTTCTCCTCGTCTCCGCTCACCACGCGCGTGGCGGGCTTGAGAAAGCCGCCCGCCGCGCCCGCCGCGAACTCGAACACCTTGCGCGCTGGCGCCACCGAACTGAGCACCACCCAGACGCGAAAGCCCATGGCATCACTGATGAGCCGGAAGCGCGCGGGCGTGGGTGGCGGCGTGAGATCGAGCGTGAGGAAGGCAAGGCTCCTTTTGCCGGAGAGCGTGACCTCACCGGCAACGTCGTTGCCGTCGGGCACCGCCTCCGCACTGGTGAGCGCAGCCAGCAACTCGTCGATCGCGGGAGGCAGGGCAATGCGCTTGAGCAGGCCTCGCCGCTCTAGGGACTGCTTGATGGTGTCGATCGCCATCGGGCCCTCCCCTGCGGCATCGTGGATTAGTTCGGCATTCGCGGTTGTGTCACCCGCGCGGCCCCTTGGCCGTACCGTACTTCAGTAAGCGCGCCTGAACTCGCACACATGCAGGAGCGGGGTGCCTCGGTTCACAAGGGCCTACCCGCCTAGACCGCGGCAAGCCTGCGACCAACTGGTTCAGATGTGAGATCGCGTCATCCTGGCGCCTCCCTTCGCCGCATGGGCAGCGGGGATATCCAGCAGCAAGCCGGCGGCGCCAACGGGCTGTTAACACACCAGCGTAGTACCACCTTGCTGCACCGTCGCCCACAACCGATCAAAGGACAGCCGGACAGCAGCCAATCGCGAACGGCGGCTCTTGGCCGATTCTGTTGAAAAAGTAGGCTCTGATTTCCACGGTAGAAAAGTACGCGCTTGAGATTGAAATCTTTACATTAAGCAGAGGATTCCGGGGTCAGATTTCGTGTAGCGGCGCGCAAAAAACGCATTTTCAGCGGTCAGTATGTGGGCGGTCTGTAAGAACCGATTTTTTCAACAGAATCGGCCGTTGTCTGCCGGTCACGACCGGCTGTTCCTGGTCGATTTCAGCCCTTTGCGACATGCAGAAATCGGCCAAAAGCAGACGCTCGCCTTGTCGGAGGGACCTGCTCAATCGGGCGGTGCTCACCCGACTTTCTTGGCCAGACTGTCCCGCTTCCGCTTTACGCCAATCTTTGGGTCCAGGGCCAATGCTTCATCGAAAGCTTTGACAGCCTCTCGCAACTCACCTAGGGCCTCATGCGCCAGGCCCTGCAGCTTCAAGGACCTGGCCTTCCAAAAATCAACCTGATCGGCACCGTGTTTGCGGGCCCGCCCGATGATATCAAGCGCCTGCCGAGCCGTCTCTGCAGTCAAATCAGGCGACTTCAGCAGCGCCTTTGCAGCCGGAATAGCAAACTCGTAACGGGGTGACACGAGCTTGGCTTGAGCAAGCTTCGCCGCATCGATAAAGGCCCCTTTGCTGTCGTATCGGAATGCGCCAAGGTCCTTGAGATGAGCAATTACTTCTGCCGTGTCCTCATCAATCGAATACCGTTCAGGCCATCCGGCGAGCGGATCAATAGAGTAACGAATCGACCGTTGCCGGACATCAATGAGGAACAGCTTGTGTCCATCCTCGGTGGTGCTATTTGCAGTCTGGAAGAGTGCGAACAGGCCATTGCTCGAGATCTCACTCATCAGAATGTTTGCCGTCACATCCTTGGCGGTCACGATCTGGCCGTTAGGTTCGAACACATTGAACGTGCCAGACAGCGAGGACCCAAAATGCCAGTCCTCAATGCTGAAATGTCCACTGTCGGCGACATGCCCACCATTCGGTCTGGCCATCTCGCCACGGACAACGACCTCCCCGGCCTCAGCGTCATACAGCAGGTAGGATCCGTTGCCACTCTCGCGATGACCACCAATGCCCATGGAGGGGACAGAGTCCGACCAGGACAACACCCATCGACCGTTCGGCGATCGTGAATGGAGACCAACGTATTCGCCAAGCCGAAATATGTGCTTGTCCTTAATGGGGGAGTCGGTTTCGGCGGCCACACGCGTTGGCACAGATGCCGTGTCTAACGCTGTGACAGGGGCAGATGTCGCATCAGTTGCCCTGATCGGCGAACCCGGGCTTATGTCATCCGGCCCCCTTCCACACAGCAAGTTCTTCAACGTATCAAGCCACCCCATGCCCTTCTCCTTGGTCTGTTAGTCCTGCCTAGTTCACGCTGTCCGCTTCTTCAATCCAGCGTTGCCGCCTGGCTGTCATCGTCCTTCGCCTTTGTCATCCCCGCCCACGCATGTGTAGGAGTATCCGCAACTGTTCGTAGCGATTATCCGCCACCAGATCTGGCGCAGCGGTCCGGATTTCGTCCAGGCATGTGGGAAGATCGCTCGGCAGCCACTGGGTTTGCTCACCAACCACCTGGCTCAGAAAATCTAGGGTCTGTTCAGGGAATTTCGCGCAGAGCCCGGACTTTTTGAGCATACGCACCGCGGTATCGGGATGGGCCAATGGTTGTAACCACGCACGAAGCAACGCCAAAGCCGCAGGGAATGCGTCGTCTGCTGCGACACATAACCGTGACATGACTTGTGCAATCGCCGGCGACATGAGGTCCCGGCTCTTGGGCCAAAGGTTGTTGATATAGGGAGCCACGCGGTTCGCCCAGTAGTCTGCACGCTGATCACCCGCCCCTTCTAGAGCATTGACCAGTGCATTTGCTGCGAACTGCAGCCCCTCTGCAGGCAGTGCTCGGATGGCACCCGCAAGCTCGGAGGTCGTGAACATGTCGCCTGGGTCCAGCGCAGCAAAGGTCAAAAGGGAGGCGTATTGCCCGCCGTGCTTGCCCAATGCAGCATAATGGCGGGCCGTGTCCAGAAACGCAGGCTTCAGCACCTCCAGCAGAGGGCGATATATGCGGGGTGACCACAGAAACCCCTCCCAAACCGCGCGAGCTTCCTGCTCCGAGAGCTGCCACGCGAAGTGAGGCAGCAGGTGCTCCACAGCCCAGTCACGGTCAACCCGGAACAGTGCAATCACATGGGCCGCGAGCAAGACACGTCCGTGTCGATACTTCTCGACACCGCTATCGCAAATTTCTGTAAACGTGGGCTTAAGCTCTATTGGCAACCCTTGCCCATCCTGCAGTGACTGCCGATACCACCAATTGAGTAGCGCCTCAGTGACTTGTCCCACGGGATGATTGATCGCACGTCCAACGGGGTCGTCCGTGTCACTGCCTTCGTGGTTGTACAGCTCCAGGACGCGACGCCCGAGAGTAAAGAATTCCTCTTCGTGGCCCACAAAGGTTTTAGCTATGGTACTCAGCCAGTAGCTCACACCGTGAGCAAGAGACGCCAGGGCATCATTCGGTGCCCCAGCCAGAACGGGCGCCATGTATCGCCAGGCACGGGAGACAAGCTTAACCTCTGACCATGCCTGCAATGCCTCTCGCCAGCGATTAGTCGGCCAAACATCCTCTTGCGCCAGTGCCCACAAGGCACAGGCCGTGGTTGCAAAATTATCGCGGCAACGCTCCCTCCAATCGTCTTGTTGAAAGTAGACACTGTCTTGATGCTGCTTTAACCATTCAATCAGTTCACGGCGTCTGCGTGGTGTGGCAGAGAACTTTCGCCACTCATCGTCACCGCCTGACCAGAAAGGAAACTCGTCTCTCTGATCTGGTTGCAAAACCCAGTCTGGGTACTGTTGGCTGAGCGCATCCAGACGCTGCTGCCCCTCCGG
The DNA here is from genome assembly GCF_014596605.1 of Pseudomonas sp. PSB11. Classification (NCBI taxonomy): domain Bacteria; kingdom Pseudomonadati; phylum Pseudomonadota; class Gammaproteobacteria; order Pseudomonadales; family Pseudomonadaceae; genus Pseudomonas; species Pseudomonas sp. PSB11. Next base: position 14,302 of record NZ_NOIO01000043.1, on the reverse strand, counting down.
GCTCAAAGTGGCACCGGCGCCGGCGACTTTTGCCAGCCGTAGCCATATTTCCCGGTCCAGGATATGAGCCAGTTTCTCAGGTTCGTTGAATCCGTCGAACATTGTGTTAGGGGGGCCCGCGAGAATGGCTTGTTCAAGTTCCAGAACCATCGCAGGATCGCCTTTTTCCACCAAGGCAACCAGCAAACGTGTGGATTCGCGCTCAGTCTCCGATGACCAAAGCCACCAGTGATCATCCGCCAGCAGCCAGTCAAGCGCTCGGCGGTTGTCTATGACATTACCTTTCGTTGCAGCAAAAAAAGCCAGGCGCTTGAAGATTGGATACGGGGTGGACCACCAGATCTCCGCCTCGAGCGCTGCGCGATCAGGGGTAACAGCGGCCGTGGCCAGCCAGGAATCCCGCGTCAAGTCGATGAGCGCCGTCCAGTCGTTGTACTCGTTGTTCTGTGGATGTACATCGATTGATGGTTGCTGCATATAGGTTCGGTCACGCTTGTCATCAGCGCCCCCCAGCTCTCGCATCTGATCGAGTGCGTCTCGTAACAAGCCAGTGAAATCGGTGAGCAACCCAGGAAGTGCTCCTTTCCAGCGTTCGTCGCTGGACAGTTCCTTCAGGTTGGAATGGACGTTCTCCGTAGACAGCACAATCTCCCATTCAACCAAATCCTTGAGGTACTCGGGCTCCTGCCCTTCATCCTCGTCGACACCCACGCGGTACGGTTCACGCAGCGAAACGCGTGGTGTCAGTAAATCCCGCAGTTCCATACGTAGGGCGTTGGTGAGCCCATCGTGATTGAACCGATCTCGCCACCGGTATAGGTCAAGTTCACGGATCCAGGACTTACCACGCCCGCGGAGCAATAGTCGCCAGAGGGTACGCATCCAGGGGCCGGGAATTGCGTTGGGGGCACCAGCACGAATGCGGGCCAACTCGTCCGTATTTCCCTCGCGCTCCAGATTGGCCAACTCCTCCAAGCGATGCTCAATCCACACCCCCAGTTCGTCGTGCAAGCGACCTCCGCGATTGACGAGCCAAAGCAGCAGTTTTGGGTCATTCAGGTGACGGATTAACCACCTCGCCAGCTCTCTCATTACGCTGTCCCACTCGCTGCCGCGAGCGCCAGCGTCTGCGAGCGTCATGAGAGGGGCTAGCTGATATGGCGAGGGCCTGGACAGCAAACTGAAGGCGAGTTTTCCATCGACTCCGGTCTTTGGTGGGACACCGTACCGCCCCAGGTCGGTATGGCCAAAGCGCGTTTTACTTAGCGGCTCCAGCCAATCCAGCGAAGGCACCGGTTCAAGCTCGGCGAAGCGCTTGGCTGGCAGGCCGTTAAGATCACTCAGTGCCCAGAGTAGACGGCTGACGAAGTCGTCTTGTGTAGTGCTTGCCAGAGGCCGAGCAATCGCGCTTTCAATAACGATGCGTTCCTTGCCGCGCACACCGTCGCGGTAGGTTGCCGCCCATGCCTGCAGGGTCTTGTGCAGGTAGGCATGATGGTTGTGTTCCATGTAGAGGATCGGCGTGACGTTTTTGGCCTTCCACTCGTTGGAGCGAATTTCCTCCTTGCCCTTCGCGAAACTGCCGAAGGCGTACATCTCCGGCGGCGACTCGCCAAGCAGACGATCAGCTGCAAGAGCGTCCATCATGTAACGAAGCACTGGATCAGCGATGCTGTATCCAACGAAACAGACGGTGTAATTGCGAAATAGCTCGCTGACGAAGCGTGCCGCCCACCGTTCAGTGAGGTAGGCCAGTCCAAAATCACCGCTGGAAATCACCAGGCGATCCAGCTCACCTGCATTGGGAGCTTTGCTCAGTAGGCCATGGAGATACACCAGCCCGTCCCAGCGATTTTTTGGCACGGGCAACAGTGGTGCCTGGAATGGGTGCACGGTAAAGGGCGACGCAGGGATTACCTCTTCGAACAACCGGTCAAAGTTGGTGGTGATCAACCGCATGCGCCCATCGCGAGTCCTGCCCAGGTTCAACAGCGCTTGGTGGGTTGCAGTGGCCTTGGGCGAGGTAAGGTCTGGCTTGAGAATGTCAGCCATGGTCCGCCGAACTCTCTCCCGCCCGACATCCGCCTCAAGCAGCCCCACGGCAGTGTCGTACTGCTGGGACTTGATTGCCGCTTGCTGCACCGCGCTCGGGACCGGCGCCAGCCTGCTATACAGCTTGGCTACCAACCCACCGAATCCCGGCAAGCGTGCAGGGTAGGAGATGCCCGCGCCGCAAAAGAACACCACGCGCCCCTCCTCGTGCGCCTGCAGCAAGCGTTCGGGGATGTTGGGGCCATTTTGGACGAATTGCGGCATTCAGCGGGTCTCGATAAGGGGGATGGGACTGGTAGAGGTTAGGCAGAGTTGGTCAACGAGTCAGATGGATGTTTATCTCTCTGATGAGATTATTCGATACTGCTCAAAAATGCCGGGCAAACCGTACGCCCATGCCAAAATGTTCATCGCCCAGAACGGCGCCCTCAAAGAGAAACAAAATGTCCCAAGCTCAAGACCCGCTTCAAAGCCTGCTCGCCTTCCAGGAGGCTCTAACGGCTGGTGTGATCCAGCCACTCCAAAGTCCTCTGTACCCTGACCTGATCACTTTCCACGACGATGCAGACGGTAGCCCCCGGTTCACCTATGCCCTGATGGAAGGGAACGTCGTCAAGGCCATCGCTGTGTACTTCTTGGATAAGGCCGTTGGTAACACTCCCTGTTTTGACATCGGCTACGCTGTTGCCGAGCGCTACCGACAGCAAGGCAACGCTCACGCTGTAGTCGAAAAGAGCCTGGCCCAACTCAAGCACGAAACGCGGGGAAAAGTGCACAAATTGTTCGTCGAAGCCATTGTGCCGAACTCGAACATTGCATCACAGAAGGTCGCGGCCCGAGGGCTCTCAACCCCCCCCACCGAAATCGTGGATGGCGTTTCGGGTCGGCCTTCCCAGCAATATCTACGGCTGATAGAGGTCTGAGCGAATGGTTTTGCCAATGGCACCTTCCTAGTTCAGAGCTCAGGCGCCGATCATCCAACCTGGATTTAGTTGAATGAATCGTCGCGCTCGAGGGAGTTCACGACGAAGGAGCCGTCGTCCAGGTTGTACATCGAGATCGACCAGAACGCCGACACCTTGGGTTGCTGGCCCGGCTTATAGAGAATCAGGTACTTCTTGTCTCCCGTAACTGACAGAGACGGTCGTCAGTTTAGAGTGCTCACCGGCAAAAAAAACTCGGCCAATCCAGCAAAACGACCAGCGCCGAACGAGCTGCAAATCTCCGACGAAGAAAAGACCTAGGGGCCGTTTCGGAATCAAATGCCCCGGGTGCAGCGTACAAGGCCGTGTGGGATACTTTATGCTTCACCTGAGGATCAGCGATGGCTCTACCGACCGACACCCTAGGACCGTTTGACGTCAGGACTGATGACCTGACCCAGATCGAAGCTGGCCAAGCCGTCGAACTGTTCCGACAGCTTCTTGTAATCGAGGCCATCAAGGCCGGCATTCCTATCACCGGCGTCGATGTCCCGGCAGCAATCAACGTTGCCGATGGCGGAATCGACGCCGAGGTCGTCGTCGCCGGCCTGTCCGGAGCTGTGCTGCCAGCCGGCCTAATTTCCGAAGGTCGGACCCGCTACCAAATCAAGACTGGGAGCTTCTCTGCCTCAACGCCCTCTGATATTCGATCGCTGGTCGTCCAACCTAAGTTCGCCAAAGGCGACCACCGGCGTACAAAGGACGAACTCCAGCCACGAGTGCTTAGCTGTTTCGAGAACGGTGGGACCTTCGTCGTGGTGCTTTTCGGCTCCGATCTGGTCGGTACCGCAGACGATCACGGGGCGATTCAAGTCAGCGAGTTCATGACGGCAATTGATCCGTCGTTCGCGCATGTCGCAGTGCGGATTATCCGAGCGAACCAGCTGTGCTCGGCGATCAAAGTACTGGCACCCGGCATTGCAATGCGACTGAACCGCGTTCAGGGCTACGACGACGCCGTCTTCCAAGACCTGTCGTTCATGGCTGACTCCTGCGACCTCGAGATCAGCGTTTACCAGCCGACGGAGGAACTTGACAGAGCTGCTGAGCAAATAACGCGAGCTGCCGACAGTGTCAATGGATTCGAGCACGTGCGTGTGCTGGGAGACGCGGGGGCCGGTAAGACACACCTTATGTATCGTGCACTCAGTGCTTCGCAACTCAGTGGCTGTGTCCTGTACTGCCGGGATCCAGAGGAAGCCCTGACTAGCGGGCCGATGATGGCGTTGCGGCAGATGGCACGGAATACCACCATCATCCTGGTCGCAGATGAATGCGACCTAGACACTGCAGTAGCGTTGACGGCGTTGTTCAAGAAGCTGGCGATCAAGATGCTGCTCGTGACAGCAGATAATGTGGCTGAGCCTGCCAGTGCTCATGTGAACACGCAGGTTATCGATGTGCCGCGACTCGAACAACCTGTGGTCGCAGATATTTTCCAGGGCTATGGCATCCCCCTGGACAGCGCAAGCTGGTTAGCAAGCTTGTGCGAGGGTTCGCCTCGGGCGGCTCACCGGCTTGGCCAATACATTCAGAACAACCCTGACCAGCATCCAGCTCAGCAACTGGCTCACCTAGATGGACTCTGGGACCGTATCGTGTGTGCGCCCCACAACATCGATTCTTCCGAGGGGCGAGACAGGCTGGCAGTGATCAGGACGCTGGCGCTGTTCCGGCAGGTTGCATGGGATACTGCAGAAGGGCCGGCGGTGCAGACCGCGGTGTTGGCCGCGTTGAAGTATCTAGACCAGGGTTTTTCTCAGCACAGGCTGTCACACTCTGTCTCCGCGCTGCGAAGACGACGGGTGCTACAGGGGCCACGAACGCTGCTGATATCTCCGAAACTCCTCCACGTTGCCATGTGGAAGAGCTGGTTTGAGCAGTACGCCCACATGGTAGATGTCCTGCAACTGCGAGAGGGGCTCGAGGTCCGTATGCAGCAGCATTTCGATGCCATGCTTGAGTTCGCCAGGGAGTCAAAGGCAGCGACAGCATGGGCGGATCGTCTGTTGGGAGAGGACGGAATATTTAAGTCTCTTTCGGGCTACAAAACCGCCAGTGGCGCCAGTCTTTTTTTCGCGATAGCGCAGGCTAAACCCAAGGTAGCCCTGCGCCGTTTTGCTGCTGCCTTGGGTTCTGAAACAGTTGAAAGTCGCCATAAGCTCATCGGAGATGCGCGACGCACTGCTGTCCACCGGCTCGAGCAACTTACAATCCCCGCTGAAACGTTCTTCGAAGCCGCGGAATGCTTGCTGCTGCTGGCCGAGTCCGAAAACGAGAGTTGGTCCAACAACTCGACCGGCGTATTCATCTCACTGTTCAGCCTTGGACATGGCCCTGTTGCCGCTTCTGAACTGTCGCCCGTCGACAAAATCGACTACTTGCGCAAGTTGCTGCACAGCGAGGTGCCGTTCCGAAGGGATATTGCCGTTCAGGCCTTGGGCAAAAGCCTTGACCCTTTCATGAGCCGAGTTAGCATCGATGAAGTGATCGGGTTGAGGCGTCTGCCAGACCGCTGGACGCCGGAGACCTACGGCGAGCTGTACGACGCGTATGCAGCCCATGTGAGGCTGCTGGAAGAAGCTGTCGACTACCTGCCAGCTGCAGAAGCCACTGAAGCAGCGACGGCGATCTTGAGCCACGTCAGAAGCCTTATCTTGATCGTCCCGCTGACCGCAACGATCCTCGTCTTTCTGCGCCGAGCCGCAGAGATACCAGGCTTGCGCAAGCAGTGCATCGAGACCATCGTGGCCACCCTTCACTACGAAGGCAAAGCGTTGTCTGAAGCGGTTAGATCTGAGCTCCACGCTATCCGGGCTGACCTTACTGAGTCTTCTTTCTCGAACAAGCTTCACCGCCATGCAGGTATGAAGCTGATCGAAGACAATTTCGACTCTGAGGGCCAGTACTCTGATGCGGCGGGGTCGGAGCTAATGCAGCTTGCAGCCGACGTTGTAGCAAACCCTGAGTTGTTGGCTCCCGAGCTGGCATGGCTTATCACGGAGGAGGCAAAGAACGGATTCCAATTTGGGAAACTTCTCGGTCAAACCGATAACCTTCAATTATGGCCCTTCATTGTTTCGGCATGGATCAAAGCTGGCGAACAGCGATCCGACTTCTTCATTGGTGGCTATCTCTCCGCATGTCACGTCAAGAACATTGACTGGTGGGAACATACCGTCGAGAGGCTGTTTGAGAACGCTGAGCTTCGCAGTTCCGCGCTTGGTCTCGTCTGGCGCTCGGGGATGAGCGACCGCATCGCTAGGTTCCTCCTGGCAATGGGGAAACAAGGCGATATCGACCCGAAGGCTTTTCGCTTGTTCGTCTATGGAGGTATCGTCAACCAACTGCCACGAGATGTATTTGAAAGCATTGTCGATCTGCTACTGGAGAGCGATGACCCGAATGCGCTCGATGCAGCGCTGGATCTTCTTGATTCACGGCTGCGAGGTCACGCCAACGAATTCAGCGTCCTTTCGACCCGCATCGAGCGAGTGTTGAGTTCGGCAGTGTTCGTTGAAGGGGCGACGAGTAAGCATTCGAACACCATGCTGCAGTTCCGCTGGAAGGAGCTCGCGAACCGACTGCTTGACTTCAATCCCGATGCTGGGGCGAGGCTAGCGGTGAGCTGCATTGCTAGTTTCGCTAATGTCAACAGCATTACCGATGGCTTCCACCCAGATTCGTGGAAGTTCCTTTCCAGGGCAGCGCAGGCAAAGCCCTCCATCATCTGGCGAGCGATTGCGCTGCGGCTAGAAATGCAACGAAAAGATGTAGGGACTTGGCATCTGTTGAGCTGGCTTCGAGGTGGCCTATCGATATGTGAGACCGACGAGTCGGCCCTAGAGGCCATCCCGGCGTCTTTAGTCTTTGAATGGGTCGATGTCGACGCCTTACATCGCGCATGGCTTCTTGCCGAGCGTTGCCCACCGATCATCTCTAGAGCGGATGAGCCGACCACCTTCGCGCGAAAAATTCTTGAGCGTTACGGTGCAATTGAGCAGGTTCGGCGTGGCTTGCACGCCAACAATTTCACTGGGAGCTGGAGCGGGCCAGCTAGCGATCATTACCGTCAAAAGCTCTCAGCTCTGGACGCCCACTTCGATGTCGAAACCAACGACAACGTGCGCATGTGGCTAAAGGAGCATCGCGAACAGCTTGAACACCTCATCGAACAGGAGGTGGAGCGGGAACTCCGGGAAAGCGAGTATTGAGGCCGATGCGTCGCTTCACGAGGTCAGGGCTTGGTCAGTTCTCGCGGCTAAGATACGCCTCGTGTGAGCGTGCCTGCTGCTTTTGACCGAACTCTGCCGTTGCTCTCCGGCTGCTATGGGTCGTTTTCAGCCGGTCACGACAGGCAGAAAACGGCCAAAAGCAGACGTTCATGAACTACCGCTTCTCACCCAGACATGCCCTTCACATTGTCTCAGCTTAGGCCCGTCCCATTCTTGAAATCGTCTCGGTTTGCCAGTACTTGTAAGTCAACGAAGCACGGAAAGTAATCATGCACGCAAGATTCAGATTGATTGAGACCACCACAATGGAAGATGGCAGCAAGCGTTACAGGGTGGTTGATCTTGTCGAGGGAGGCTCATCTAGCAAGCACGGCGTGTTCAAAGTTAAGGCGGAAGCTGGCCGAGTTTGCTCGCTCCTGAACCCAGGGGATCAGCGTCAAAAGGTGGGACTAACATCCCTGAGCCTTTGAAATACGCGCATGTGCTACCCAAGCACAGGGTGCCATTACAGGACTGCTGAAGCCGTACGGCGGGGCAATTTCCGTTCAAAAGGTCCATTTTGCCAATGCCAATATATTCGGCTGATATCTACTGACCGGTCAGCATTAAGTAAGAGTCAATTCCCTCAATCACCGTCTGAAGCCTTTGCCTAAGCACAGGTAGCTCAGATGCCGTCAGAGCATTCGGCCTTCCCGCCATGCCCAGAAACGCAGCCAAGGCCAAGTCAGAATGCTTCACCAATGCCACCAAATGCTTACCACTCGGCCCGCTGCTCCCAGCCATCCAGTTTTTCACCGTTTTCTCATTCGCATTCGTCCAACGCATCAAAGTCTTTGTCGCTTGGTGCGTTCCCCCGAGCTCCATATGCAGCGCCCTAGCGATGCCGTGTGCGTACTGTTGTTGAGCCAGAAAAGAATTGCCCGTTTTCGTGAACATTTTTCCCTCCCCGGTCTTCTACCTTGTTTAGAGCCACTTTTTAAAAAACGAAGTCACTGATCACGGTTTCCGCTTTGCTTTCGGAGGCGGCTGATCAGATTGAGGACTTGCCGATGCAAACTCTCATTGGCGCGTACAATACTAGCAATGCCTCAACCGCAGCCTTTGCAGCGGCGTATGTGCGCATGTCCACAGAGCATCAGCAGTATTCGACAGAGAATCAGCTCGATACGATCCGCCTTTACGCAGCAACCCATGCGCTAGAAATCAATAAGGTTTACACCGACGCCGGTAAAAGCGGCTTGCGCTTGGAGGGCCGTGATGCCCTCAAACAGCTCTTCTTCGATGTAGAGAAAGGGCTAGCCGATTACTCGACAGTCCTGGTCTATGACGTCAGCCGTTGGGGGCGCTTCCAAGATCCCGACGTTAGCGCCAGTTACGAGGTGCGCTGCCGCCAAGCTGGAGTATCGGTTCAGTATTGCGCAGAGCAGTTCACCAACGACGGCTCACCGGTCTCCAACATCGTCAAAAGCGTTAAACGCATGATGGCAGGCGAATACAGCCGAGAACTCTCGGTGAAGGTATTTGCTGGCCAAACGCGCCTAATTGAACTGGGGTATCGCCAGGGCGGCCCAGCGGGATACGGTTTGCGCCGGCAATTGGTCGACGGACACGGCTCACCAAAGAACGAATTGGGTGTTGGAGAACATAAAAGCATCCAAACAGACCGTGTCATTTTAGTGCCTGGCCCTCCAGCTGAAATCGAGATCGTGCATCACATCTATCGCCTTTTCGTTGAGGAAGGTAGAAGTGAGCGCGAAATCGCGGACTGGCTGAACTCGCAGGCAGTGCTAAATGATCGCGGAAAATCGTGGTCGCGAGGTACGGTTCATCAAGTGCTGATTAATGAAAAGTACATCGGTAACAACGTGTGGAATCACACCTCTTTCAAACTGAAACAAACGCACACGCAAAATCCTCCTGATGAATGGATACGAGCGGACGAAGCCTTCTGCCCCATCGTGAGCGTCATCCTTTTCAAGGCTGCTCAGTCAATCATCCAAACACGCTCCTACCGCATGCCCGATGAGGAAATGTTGTACGCCTTGAAGGCCATCTATCAACGCACGGGTTATCTGTCGGGGATCGTCATCGACGAGTCTGAAGGTTGTCCATCGAGTAGTGCCTATCAACAGAGGTTTGGGAGCTTGCTTCGCTCCTACTCCCTGATCGGATATTCGCCTGCACGTGACTACCGATACATCGAAGCGAACAAACGCCTTCGGAAAATGCACCCACTGCTCCTGCAGCAAACGACGCAAAAGATTGCGGAGGTTGGTGGAAAGGTCTCGGTAGATCCAAGCACCGATCTGATGCTGGTCAACCAGGAGGTTTCGATCTCGTTGGTGCTGAGTCGTTGCCAGGTATCACCGGCAGGCAGCAGGAGATGGAACGTCCGGTTCGATCACGGCTTGAACCCCGATCTGACAATCGCTGTTCGGATGAAGGAGCAGGAAGAAGCTGCCCTGGACTATTACATAATTCCATCAATCGACATTGAAACCCCTCGCCTGCGCCTTGCTGAAAGCAATGAGGCCAGCCTCGAAATTTACCGATTCGACACCTTGGAGATTTTGTCTGAACTAGCACGCCGCAGTGAGTTTAGGAGGGTCGCATGACAGCTATCGAGACTCATCGCAGAGCACTGATGCACATAGCCGAAGAGACGAACATTCAGCTCATTCCCATTCAAGAAATTCGGGTGCTCAATCCGCGGGCACGTAACAAGCAAGTGTTCGCCAGGCTAGTGGAGAACATATCGGCGTTAGGTCTCAAGCGGCCTATTACAGTCGCCCCTACGGTTGGTGGTATCGAACCCTATGAAATCGTATGCGGCCAAGGCCGCTTCGAGGCGTTGCAGGCACTGGGGGAGAAAAAAATCCCCTGCATCGTGGTGAGCGCCAACGAAGCGGATCGATACCTGATCGGTTTGGTTGAAAACCTCGCGCGTCGAAAACATTCTAACCGTGAGCTTTTGGCCTCAATCCAGCTCCTCTCAGATCGTGGTTATACCTGCCCCCAGATTGCCGAAAAAACCTGTTTGGATGCAGGGTACGTTCACGGAATTTTGGTTCTCCTGCGCCAGGGTGAAGAACGTCTAATCGCCGCCGTTGAAAAAGGATGGTTATCAATAAAGTTAGCTATGGAAATTGCTCGCTCTAAGGACGCCGATCTCCAGCAAGCCATGATGGAGGCCTACGAAAGTGGTGTACTCAAAGGAGAACAACTGATGAGGGTGCGCCGCCTCGTGGATAGGCGCAAAACCTTCGGAAAACGGTACGGCCAACAAGCACCTCGCACTGAGAAACACACGCCCCAAAAGCTTCTTAAGGCTTATCAAATAGAAGTTCGCCGCCAGAAAGTCATGATCAAAAAGTCAGATATCAATGAGCAGCGGCTACTGATCATCGTCACCGCGATGCGTAAATTGCTCGCTGATGACTATTTTAAAACGTTGCTTCGTAACGAAGATATTCCGGATATGCCGAAGCCGCTGGCCGACCGGATCTTTGGAGAGACGCCGTAATGTCAGAGGTCAAGCAGGCATTCGAGAGTCGTGTAATCGCCATCCCCCTAGACCGAATTCTTCCCTCGCGAAAGGTCGATCAACTGATAACTGGCAGCAAAAAGTACGCAAGTATTTTGAGTTCAATTAGAGAGTTGGGAGTCGTTGAGCCATTGGTAGTGCACCCGAAGCCTCTGGTCAGGGGCGGAGTAGCTTCGTTCATGCTTTTGGACGGACATTTTCGTTTAGAAGCACTCAAGGCGCTGGGAGCAATTGAGGCGCTTTGCTTAATCTCAACCGATGATGAAGGCTTTACCTACAACCGGCAAATCAACAGGCTGACGCCGATTCAAGAACACAAAATGGTCGTTACGGCTCTGAAAAAAGGCATTGAAGCGTCACGGATTGCATCAGTGCTTGGGATCAACGTGGAACGGGTTCACGAAAGAGAAAATCTGCTGAAGGGCATCGCCCCTGAGGTAGCGGAGATGCTGAAGGTTCGGATGGTATCGCAGGACGTTTTTCGCGCCCTTCGACTCATGAAGCCCATCCGCCAAATCGAAACGGTTGAAATGATGATCTCAGCCAACTGCTTCACACGAAATTATGCACGAATGGTCTTGGCAGCATCGCGACCGGAGATGTTGGTTGAGTCGAAGAAGAAACCGAGTGACGTCAGTGCAGTCGACATAGCGCGAATGGAGCGGGAGATGGAAAACCTACAGCATGATTACAAGCAGGTAGAAGACACTTTGGGCGAGACGATGTTAGTGCTGGTTGTGGCCAAAGGTTATCTTGTGCGCATCCTGCGTAACGAACGCATCGCAGGCTATGTCACTCGCTACTACGCAGAACTGCTCGAAGAGCTGATGTCTATTCTGGAAGCGGTCACCTCTGATGCCAGGCAGCTAGAACGGGAGTAGCGCATGCCTGCTAGGCTGACGTTTTCCATGGAGGATTCATAATGCCGAACTCTGATCTGCTCCCTTCCCTACTGTTCAAGATCAATCAGAACCAATTAGCCCTAGAAGCCGCGATCATGGAGCTTACCCTTTGGGTCGAGCAGCGCGGCTCTGGTGAGGTTGGAGGCAATGTACGCGGCGCGCTGCAAACGATCAGCAAAAATGAGGAGTTCATCACGATGGCGCTTGCGGTGCTCATGACACCGGAATGATTTCTTCCGGATCGAAGCAAGCGCCACGTAGCTGCCTCTGGAGAAGGGCAGTTATCGGCCAAGAGCGGATAATAAACTTAGCACTGAAGAACTCAGAAAAGGGGCACCCTTGCCCTGCGGGGGGCCCAAATGTAACGCGCCCTTGAGCCCCGATAAGTGAACGAGGACGCCACTGCCAGAATGTGGGCGAGATGGCTCGATTGAACGATCTAGAAACTTCTGGACGCTAACAAATGACTTTTTAAGTGGTTTGCAAGCTTCGCTTCTTCCTCTTGACAGGCACCTCAAGTTCGACGTTGGTAATTAAACGGCACCTCAAATTGTATTTTGGCAAAGCCCTACTACGCTGAACACAAACTCAAGAGGATTATGCGATTGCTTACGATCGCTTACTACGCCTGCGCCTAAAGGCCGAGTCATAATAAACAACCAACAGCACCGTTCAATGAATGTTTTTTATGAACTCTGTTTAAGCTTTTACGCCACATTTGGTGTCCGACAAATGAACGACGAGCCAACAAACCACATTCAACGCCCTCCCAGCGATGACGGCCCGCAGAAGCTATCCCCTCAAGAGGAGAAAATTGTTCTGGAAGCGGAAAAATTGCAACTGGAACAACAACTTCTCCGCCATCAGCTTTCCCGCACTTGGCTAACTATGGAGTGGCTGAAATCAGCTACAGTACCCGCTGCCATAATAGGCGCTGCAATAACTCTCTATATCGGCTTCGGCCAAATCGAGCAGATGGAAAAGAATCGTAGTGCCGACCGTTTTGATGCAGCTTTATCGCGTCTATCGGACTCAAGCACCATTGAGCGACTCACAGGGGTTTCGGGATTACGATTATTTCTGGTTGATGGCGATACGCGGCTTCGCAAGAATGCGCTTCAATACCTCGTAAATGCCGTTTCAATTGAAACAAATGAAATCGTACAAACTGCAATCATCAACGTATTCCATGACTTGAAGTATTCACACCCAGACGCGGACTTACTTGACAGCACACTGCGCGCAACCCTAGAGCAAAACAGAAATCTCACAAGCTCAATACTTGCAAGGTATAAATCGCGAGTTCATGCTCGCAATGTTGAAATAATAGCCGGCTCGATGAATAAAAAATTATCGCCAAACGAGATACCTGACCCCATCCCTAAGAGCTTCCTCGATAAGCTTTCACAAGCCGACTACTTGAAGATTAAAACTTACACTTTAGGTCGTTTTGAAGGTTTGGATGCAGCCCAGGAAGTCCCATTGAAGGGGTTAGCAATGCTGGTTTCAATCCTTGTTAATCTGGGTGCTAAAAACTATGACTTTTCCGGAATATTTTGCGAGGGCTGTGATTTTCAAAATGCCTCAGATCTCAACGATACAAATTTTGAAAAATCATTTCTGGCGAGGGCAAACTTCACACGCGTCAGCTTGAAAAAGTCGTATTTTTATAACGCCGATCTCAGTAGCACAGTATTTTTTTCAGCAGATCTATCAGATGCTTTTTTGTATAACAATACAGATCTATTCAAAGATAACAATAAAGTTGGTGTTGATTTTCCTATATTAGAGTGTGCAAATCTACAAGGGGCAGATTTATCCGGCACACCGCTCTTGGTTTTTACACGCAACTATGGCACAAAAACCAAATTGACTCGCGAAAAAGAATTCACAGTTGCATCTCCGCGTTTAAAGCTGGTAAAAATTGACAAAAATACAAAGCTAGATAATTTCAACATAGCGACCCATACAACTATATCGAATGAGTATGCATCCAAACATCCAAGGGACGATATTTTATTGCCGCTGCAAAAATTCGCGATGCCATCCGCTATCGACCCATTCCTTCTAGACCAATGGAGTGTACTTCAGTATGTGAATCCACAATTTCCAAATTTCATGTATCGAGAATATGAGGTGAAACCATCATCAACAATGTATGTTCAATACACGAACATTGACTCCTTGGCTATTGAGAATGTTCGCTCTGAAACAGCAGAGTATCTCAGAGGGTACTTGTCGCAGACTGCACTAGCCGACATCCCACTAGTAAAAGCTTTTAGTACCGCGATCGGAGACGATAAAAAGAAACAGTATGGAGAGAAAAGATTTGAAAGGTCCACTGATATTTCATGCGATGCTGAGCTGACTCCTAATACTGCGTATTTGATCAAGATAGGCTACGTCGACGTGGCGCCTCAGCGAAACTCTCAAGCTCGTTAGTTTAATGAGTGATGACTGGCGGTCTCAAGGAGCAAGTGCAACAGTCAGTTAATTTTCTAGGTTTGCTCAGCGCAGCGGTATTCGCGCTTCCAATGCATCATTGCAATGGCCGCCTGAGCGAACCGAGCCAACCCGTTACACACG
>NZ_NOIO01000042.1:0-32095 GCF_014596605.1 Pseudomonas sp. PSB11 | reverse complement strand
AACTGGCGCGGGATCGCACTGAGCAGGTGGGCTAAACGGGTGCTGGTAAACATGAGCCAAAATCGAGTCTGAAAAATCCGATTATGACTGACGGCCGCCAACAGCAAGGGGGAGCAAGCTCCCCCTTTGGTTTTTACCGGACACTAGTGACGCAGAGCGTGGGAACGATCAAGGGCAGGGCTGCTTACTTCGGCCCAGGAATCTTCGCCAGCTTGTCCGGCGAAGACGCCCTTGCTGTTGGTGCACCTCCCCTGAGGAGCGTGGGGACGATCAAGGGCTGGGGCTGCTTACTTCGGCCCAAGAATCTTCGCCAGTTTGTCCGGCGAAGGCGCGCCTTGCTGTTGCTGCAACTCACCCTTGTCATCCATATAGAAAATTGCCGGAGTGGCCTGCAGTTCCAGCTCTTCCATCAATTGCATGTTGGCGGCGAGCTTCGCCTGGATCGCCGGCGGCACCTCCTTCAAGGCCTTGAGCGAGCTGCCCTTGCCAGCGGCTTCGTGGTCGTACAAGGCTTTTTGCGGGTCTTTGGCAGCGAGTAGAGCGGCGGATTTGCCCGGGCTGTCCTCACGAATGATCCCGACCATGATGTGTCGCAGCTGCACCTTGCCAGCCTTGACCCATGGCCGCGCCTGTTCCCAGAACATGCTGCAGTAAGGGCAGTTCGGGTCGCTGAACATGTAGACGATCCGTGGTGCATCCTTCTTGCCGTCGGCAATCCAGTTGCTCGCTTCCATCTTGCCCCAGACTTCCTTGGCCATTGGCGCGTACACCAGTTTCTGCAATGGCGCGCTGCTCAGGTCATTGCCTTCGGCGTCATACAGGTTGCCCAGCAAAACGTGCTTGCCATCGGGCGTCAGGTACAGCGCCATGCCGCGGTTCTGGTATTGCGCCGCGTAACCGCGCAAGCCATCCGGGGCGTCGAACTGACCGACGATTTTCGCGCCCTTGGCTTCGATCTTCTTGATCGCCTCGGGCAGCTCTTCGGCCTGCACCGATGGCAGGTGCAGCAGGGCGGCACCCAGGCTCAGGGTCAGCAGGTGGCGGAGGCGGGACATGGCAATTTCCTTGAAGAAGTGGCAGGTACGGAATCGAAGTTTTCCAGCGCGCGAGCCAGGCTGGCTTGTGACAGTTCGCCCAGATGACTGCCCAACAGGCGGCCTTCGGGGCTATAGAACAGCGTAGTTGGCAATGCCATGGAGCCGACGGCCTGGCCCAGGCGACCGCCGCCGTCGAACAGCACATTGGACAGGCTCAGGCCTTGGGTTTCCAGGAACGTGCTGACGCTTTGCATGCTTTCGGCCTGGTTTACGAACAGGAAGGTCAGGTCGGGGCGCTGTTGCTGTGCGTGCTCCAGCACCGGCATTTCCCGGCGGCAGGGCGGGCACCAGGTAGCCCAGAGATTGATGACCAGCGGGCCGCCCTTATAGTCCGCCAATTGCACGGTTTCACCGGCGGAATTGCGCAGGGTGATGTCCGGCAGGCGCGTGCCCTGTTCAAAAATGCTCAGCGAAAAGGTCGCCAGCAACCAGAACGCCAGGCCACTGGCCACGCCGAATCCCAGAGGACGACGCAATCCCGGGCGACGCCAGCCACGGTAGAGCGAGGCGAGCACCAGTGCGATGACCCCAGGCCAGGCGAGGAAACCACCGTCGCGAAGGTCGATGACCTGCCAGGGGTCGCTGCGATAGTGCGTCCAGTAAACGGCGACAAAACCGATTCGCGCCGCGAGCATGCCGATCAGGAACAGGCCGAACAGCACTGACTCGGGGTTCTCGCCACCGCGCTTGGCCACCCGCCAGCCGACGAACGTCGCCAACACCAAGGCACTGATCAGCAGCAGGTGGTTAAGCGCGATGGCAAAGGTGCCGAGGGTAAAAGTCAGCATTAACGGGCGTCTCGGGTGGTGGTCCAGCGTTGCAGGAAAGTGTCGGCATCGACCTCGCCGGTGATGCGCTGGCTGCGTCGTTCGATGCCGTCGGTGCCGATCCACAGCAAGCTTGGCGGCCCCGGCACTTTGTAACGGCCGAGCAGTTCGCGGCTGGCGGCATTGTCGGCGGTGACATCCAGTCGGAGCAAGCGCACATCGCTGAGGGCTTCCAGCACTTTTGCCTTGCCGAACACCTGTTTTTCCATGACCTTGCACGACACGCACCAGTCGGCATAGTAGTCCAGCAGTACCCACTGGCCCTGTGCTTGCGCTGCATCGAGTTCCCGTTGCAGGACCGCAGGGTCCTTGATCGTGGTAAAGGCGTCGTGGCCGTTCGGCACGGCGGCGACGGCCGAGCCGGAAGCGCGGAAGACCTGCAACGGCTTGAACAGATCATCACTGCCCCCCGCCGCGCCGATCAGGGCCAGGCTCCCCCACAAACCCAGCAGGAGCGAAGTGGCGCCGAACAGATGAGCGATGCGACCAAAGCCGTCAGACTGCTTCCACGCGCTATAAGCCGCGACCAACAGCAAGGCACCACACAGGCCGACCCACAAGGATTCATCCAGCACCGGGCGCAGCATCAGCAACGCCGTGGCGAGGAACAGAAAGCCGAAGATGCCCTTGAGCAGGTTCATCCAGGCGCCAGGCTTGGGCAGGAAGCGATTGCCCACCGTCACCAGCAGCAACAACGGCACACCGATGCCGATGCCCATGGCAAACAGGATCAACCCGCCGTGCAGTGCGTTGCCGCTCTGTGCGATGTAGAGCAGCGCGCCGGCCAGCGGCGCGGTCATGCACGGGCCGACCAGCAGGCCGGACAACGCGCCTAGCGCACCGGCGCCGACCAGGCTGCCACCGCGCTGATTGCGCGAGACGTTTTCCAGGCGATCCCGCACGGCAACCGGCAGTTGCAGCTCGAAGAAGCCGAACATCGGTAACGCCAGCAGCACGAAAATCGCCGCGAAGCTGCCCAGCAGCCAAGGGTTCTGCAACCAGGCTTGCAGGTTCGCGCCGAGGGATGCAGCCAACACGCCCATCGCCGCATACACCAGCGCCATGCTCACCACATAACTGCCAGCCAGGGCCACGCCGCGCCTCGGCGTAGCGCCGCTGCCGACGATCAACCCCGCCAGAATGGGCAGCATCGGCAGCGAGCACGGAGTGAACGCCAGCAGCAAGCCCAGACCGAAGAACACCAACAGGCTCCAGCCCAGTGCTCGTTGCTGCAGATTGCTGGCCAAGGCCTGGTCCGGTGCTTCGTCTGCCGTGCCCGTCAGGGATTGCCCGCCCAGATCCACGACCTGGGTTTGTGGCGGATAACACAGGCCGGCATCGGCACAGCCCTGGAAGCCGACCTTGATCTGACCAGTCGCGCCCGCCGGGATCTTCAGCTCAAGGCCTTGGCGATAAACCTGCTGTTCGCCGAAGAATTCATCACTGTGGAATTCCCCCTCCGGCAGCGCGGGATGCTGGTCGACAGGCAAACCGTCGAACTTCAAGCGTTTCTGATACAGGTAATAGCCATCGGCAATCTGCCAGAACAGCTGGGTTTCGCCGGACTCAAGGCGTTCAGAGGTGAAAACGAACGCTTTGCCGACCGGGAGAAAGTCGGGTTTGGTATCGAACGGATTGCTGCCAGCCTGGGTCAGGCCGGAAAACAGCAGGGCGATGAGCAATAGCAGCTGACGCATGGAAAAGCCTTATCCTTTAGCAAGTGAGCTGCACAATGGGTGGTGGCGATTAACCGATGATTAACCCTGGCCGCCTTGTGGCTTGGGCACTTGCGGCATAATGTCCGCTTAATCGGTCACCGGCCTAATAGCGTTATTTACACGAGGCTTTCCATGCACGTACTGGTTTGCGAAGACGATGAGTTGATTGCCAGCGGCATCGTCGCTGGCCTGACAGCCCAGGGCCTGACCGTGGAACACGTCGCCACCGCGTCTGCGGCGCGGGCGATGCTCAAGGTAGCCGAATTCGACGTCATGGTCCTCGACCTCGGTTTGCCAGACGAGGACGGGCTGAAGCTGTTGCAGCAGTTGCGCCATCATGGCCTGGAGATCCCGGTGCTGATCCTCACTGCCCGGGATTCGGTCACCGACCGCGTCGACGGCCTGCAAGCGGGGGCCGACGATTATCTTCTCAAGCCGTTCGACCTGCGCGAGCTCGCCGCTCGCCTGCACACACTGTTGCGTCGGGTGGCGGGACGCAGCGTCAACCTGATCGAACACGGCCGGTTGACGTACGATCCGAGCAGCCGCGAAACCATGCTTGGGGGGCAGCCAGTAGACCTTTCCCGGCGCGAACAGTCACTGTTGCAAGCCTTGTTGCACAACCGTGGCCGGGTGCTGTCCACTGAGCAGCTGAAAGACAGCGTCTACGGATTCAACGACGAACTGGAAAGCAACGCCCTCAACGTCCATATCCATCACCTGCGGCGCAAGCTCGGTAACGGCATCGTCGAGACCGTGCGCGGCCTGGGTTATCGCCTGGGCCCGGCTGATGGGGCAGAGGAACTGAAAAAGTGATGAGCCTGCGTTTGCGCCTGAGCCTGACGCTCGGCGGCGCTTTTGCCCTGATCTGGGCCTTGGCAGCGGCCTGGATGCTCAGCGATTTGCGCAACCAGATGATGTTTTCCCTCGACCAGCGCCTGGTGGCCTCGGCACGTATGGTCGCCGGGCTCATGGAGCAATTGCCGGCGTTGCCGAGCAAGGGCGAGGGCACCCATTTCAGTGCCGAGCAACTGAACATTCCCGGCGGCATGGCGTGTCAGGTCAGTTCGCTGCGGGGTGAAATCCTCGCCCGCAGCCACAGTGATCCGGGGCAAACCCTGGAAGCCGAGAAAATGGGGTTCCACGACCAGATCATCGACGGCGCGCCGTGGCGCAGCTTCACCCTGGCCCGCGGCGACCTGCGGATCACCACGGCCGACCGGCAAATCGAACGCGAGGCGCTGAACATGTCGATCCTGCTGGCCGCTTCTGTGCCGGTGGGCGTGGCACTGCTCGGTTGCCTGTGCCTGCTCTGGCTCGGCATCGGCCAGGGACTGGCGCCGCTCAATCGCATGCGCGACGCCTTGATGCGCCGCAGCCCTGACTCGCTAGAGCCTTTGCAGGTCCAGCCGTTGCCCAGTGAACTGCAGCCCTTGCTCGACACGCAGAACCAGTTGTTCCAGCGCATCGGCAAGACCATCGAACGCGAGCGTCGGCTGACCGGTGACGCAGCCCATGAATTGCGCAGTCCGCTGACCGCCATCAAGACTCACCTGCAAGTGGCGCGCATGACCGAAGGCGCGGCACGGGATCAATCCCTGGCCCGGGCCGAAGAGGGCGCCGACCGTCTGCATCGCACCCTCGAACAACTGCTGTTGCTGGCGCGGGTCGAGGGCAGCCTGTCGTTTGACGATGGAGTGCAGTGCAGTGCCGAGCAGGTGGCGAAACTCGCCATACAGGATGCGGCCGGTGGTGATCGTCAGCGCATCAGGCTCCAGCTGCCGACCAGGGTCTCCCATGCCCCGGTGAAAATGCCCGCGGTGCTATCGATTGCCGCACTGCGCAACCTCCTGGACAACGCCTTGCGCCATACACCCGGCGAGGGGCCGGTGGAGCTGAGCCTGCAAACCAGTGGTAACCGCGTGCAGTTCGTGGTGCGCGACCATGGCCCGGGCATTGCCGATGACGACCTGCAACACCTGACCCAACGCTTCTGGCGCAACGGCCAGAGCAACGGGTGCGGCCTCGGCCTGGCGATTGTCCAGGCGATCGTCCAGCGCTGTGGCTGTACCCTGCATTTCGACAGCCGGCCGGATGGCTTGCGGGTGGAACTGACGATGCCCTTGCAGCCCGTCTAGCACACCACAAACCCCTGTAGGAGCTGCCGAAGGCTGCGATCTTTTGATCTTTATAGAAACAAGAGCAAAAGATCGCAGCCTTCGGCAGCTCCTACAGGGACCGGTGTTACACATCAGATGTAACGTCTCTAGATTGGCCGCCCGGACCTCGCAAGACTATCGTTGCTCAAACTCAATGGATTGAGGTGATCGCATCATGGAAGCATCCGTACACACCTGCAAGGCAACCCCGGCGGACGCCGGCATCATTTGTCGCATCATCAAGCGCTCCATCCGGGTCGGTTGCGTGCCCGACCACCGCAACAACCCGCGAACCGTTGCCAACTGGACCCACAACAAGACCATCGAACACATTCTTCCCTGGTTCACCGACCGGCGGTTGTACCTGAACATCGCGCTCTTGCAGGGCAAACCCGTGGGTGTCGCCATGGCCTCCAGCAACGGCAAGGTAGCGTTCTGTTACGTACTGCCGGAATGGTTTCGTCGTGGGATCGGGAAAGCGCTGGTGCGCGATCTCGAAGGTTGGTTGATCAATCAGGGGCTGCGGCATTCACGACTCAACAGCACCCGCACCGGCGAGGCCTTTTACCGGCGCCTGGGTTATCGGGCCTACGCCCAGGCGTTCGCGGTAGCGGGCCTCTATGCCATTCCCATGCACAAAGCGTTGGCTGTGGTCTAAATCCTCTGGCTCCCGGTGCGTTTCCAGAACAGGAAAACCTTATTGAGGGGTCGAGAGATGTCAGTCGCTACCAGGCTTGTGCAAGACCAATCGGCCCGGTTCACTCCGGTGCCGGCCGACACGCTTTATCAATTCAACGAATCGCCGTTGCTGGCGCGTCAAAGCCAGCAGGAGTCCAACGCCCGCAGTTACCCGCGCCGTATTCCGCTGGCACTCAAGCGCGCCAAGGGCCTGTATGTCGAAGATGTTGAAGGTCGTACGTTCATCGATTGCCTGGCCGGCGCCGGGACGCTGGCCCTGGGGCACAACCACCCGGTGGTGATCGAAGCGATCCAGCGCGTGCTGGCCGACGAACTGCCGCTGCACACCCTGGACTTGACCACGCCGGTTAAGGATCAATTCGTCCAGGACCTGTTCGGCTTGTTACCGAAAGCCTTGGCTGCACAAGCGAAGATCCAGTTTTGCGGTCCCACCGGCACCGATGCGGTGGAAGCCGCGCTGAAATTGGTGCGTACGGCCACCGGCCGCAGCACCGTGCTGTCATTCCAGGGCGGTTACCACGGCATGAGCCAGGGCGCGTTGAGCCTGATGGGCAGCCTCGGGCCGAAAAAGCCCCTGGGTGCGTTGCTCAGTAGCGGCGTGCAATTCATGCCGTACCCTTACGATTACCGTTGCCCGTTTGGGCTGGGTGGCGCTAAGGGGGTGAAGGCTAACCTCCACTATCTGGAAAACCTGTTGAACGATCCTGAGGCAGGCGTGCAGCTGCCGGCGGCAGTGATCGTCGAGGTGGTGCAGGGGGAGGGTGGGGTCATCCCGGCCGATCTCGACTGGTTGCGCGGCTTGCGCCGGATTACCGAAAAAGCCGGCGTGGCGTTGATCGTCGACGAGATTCAGAGCGGCTTTGCCCGTACCGGCAAAATGTTCGCTTTCGAGCACGCCGGGATCATTCCGGACGTGGTGGTCCTGTCCAAGGCAATCGGCGGCAGCTTGCCATTAGCCGTGGTGGTCTATTGCGACTGGCTCGACACTTGGCTGCCGGGCGCCCATGCCGGGACTTTCCGCGGCAATCAGATGGCGATGGCCGCCGGTTCCGCCGTGATGCGTTACCTGGTCGAACACAAGGTTTGCGAACATGCCGCCGCCATGGGCAAACGCCTGAACGAGCACCTGCGCATCCTTCAGCGTGACTTCCCGCAGCTGGGTGATATTCGAGGTCGAGGCCTGATGCTCGGCGTGGAGCTGGTCGATCCGACCGGAGTGACGGATGCCCTGGGTCATCCTCCGGCGTGTGCGCGACTGGCGCCGTTGGTACAGCGTGAATGCCTCAAGCGTGGCTTGATCCTTGAACTGGGCGGCCGCCTGGGTGCCGTGGTTCGCTTTCTGCCACCGCTGGTGATCACCGCCTCGGAGATTGATCAAGTGGCCGAGATTTTCAGCAGGGCCTTGGCCGCTGCCACCGCCAGACTCTAAATTTCCAGAGCCCTGGAACGTTCCTTCCATATAGCGGCTGCACACAGCGTACAGCCGACCCTGCAGCGATGGAGAGACAGCATGACGTCAGTATTCGACCGTGAGGACATCCTCTTTCAGGTCGTGGTCAACCATGAAGAGCAATACTCAATCTGGCCCGACTACAAAGCCGTGCCCGAGGGCTGGCGTACCGTGGGCAAAAGCGGGCTGAAAAAAGAATGCCTGGCCTATATTGAAGAGACCTGGACCGATATGCGTCCGCTGAGTCTGCGCCAGAAGATGGATGAGCAGGTGGCCGTGGCGCACTGAGTCAGCGCCTGCAAACAAAAAGCCCGCTGAACCGGTCAGGTCAGCGGGCTTTTTCATTTTGTAAGTGCGAGCGGTGAGGCCCCGCGAACGAGACACTGCGGTGCAGCTGTCACACCGCGTTGTCGTTCTGCGCCTGTAGGAGCGAGGCTTGCCCGCGAACCAGGCGCTGCGGATTATCTGTCATACCGCGTTATCGTTCTTCGCCGGCAAGCCTGGCTCCTACAGGTACGCGTCGCTCAACCCCTTGATCAGCAGATCCACATTTCCTTCCAGTTCCGCCACCGGATCAGCGGCGTCGACACTCAACACCACCAACCGACTACCGGCCTCCGTAATCGCCGCTTTCACCGCGTCTGAGGGCTGCCGGTGATGCAACACCACCGCCACATCGTTGTCCTTGAGCGTTGCCCCCAATACCTTCAGCGCCTCTGGCGTCCATTCGGCATCCGGCCGTGCATCGAGCCCAACCAACTCCAGATTGAGCCCGCCGATCAGGTAGCCAAGGTGATCGCTGAGGCTCATCACGCTGAGGTTGTCCGCGGCAGCCAGGCGCGCTTCGCTGTCGGCGCTGAGTTTGAGCAATCGCTGTTTCAGCGTCGCCAGGTTCGCCTCGATCGCAGGTTTGGCCGCGGGGGCCAGGCGCACCAGGTCCGCCGCCATCACGTCGGCCATGCGTCCCATGTTGTTACTGGCCAGCCACGGCTGACTGTTCAAGCCATCGACCTTGCTGCCCGGCTGCACGGCAATGCCGGGCAGGGCGCCATCCACTGGACGCGCGGCGTCGACTTCGATGATGCGAATGTTGCTGCGCCGGGAGATCGGATACAGCGGATCGTCCGGCCACAGCGAGCGCAAGCCGATCACCGCATCGGCGCCGCTCGCCATCTTGGCCAGCGCCGCAGCGCCACGTCCGGTGAAGTAGGCGGTCTGGCGGCTGCCAGGCAGGTTGGCTGGCGCCGCGCGCTCCAAGCTGACATCGGTGCCTTTGAGCAGCACTTCGCCCAGGCCGCAGGTGATCGGCAATGAAGCCAGCACCCGCAACGGTTTGTTGCTGTCAGCGCCGATGGCGGTTGTGGCCAGCCCGCACAGGGCGAGCGCCAGGGTCAGTTGTCGCAGAGAAAATGACATTTATCCAAGGTTCCCTTTGAGGCTGGGGACGACGCCGCGCGCGATGGCGGCCAGGGCAAAAGCGATACCGGCCACCAGGATGATCGCGGCTCCGGAGGGGATCGGCAGGTCAAAGACAATCGGTGCGAGAATCCCGCACAGCGTGCTCACTGTGGCGATCAGCACCGAGCACCAGAAGAAGCCCTTCAGGGACTGGCTGAGCAGGCGCGCCGCCGCGGCCGGTATCACCAACAACGCACCAACGAGGATGGCGCCGATGACTTTCACGGCGGCGACGGTGATCAGCGTCACCAGAATCACGAACAGATAATCCAGGGACTTCACTGCCACCCCGCGCACTGCCGCCAATTGCGGGTTGAAGCTGGCGAGCATGATGCGGTTGTAGAGCGGCAAGGCCAGGGCCATGACCAGCGAACCGACGATGGCCAGCACCAGCAGGTCATTGCCGTTGACCGTCAGCACCGATCCGAACAGTACGTTCTCGAGGATGTGCACGTTGATTTTGCCCGCCAGGATCAGCAGCAGACTGGCACCCAGCGCCAACGACACCGACAGAAACACACCGATCAACGTATCCGGCGCCAGGCCCGTGCGGTTGCGCAGGTAGTTGAGCAAGATGCCGAACAGCAGGCAGTAGCCGAACAGGCTGCCGTATGGCCCGGTGTAGGGTTCCCCCAGGAGGATGCCGATGGCCACGCCGGTCAGCGCCGCGTGGCCCACCGCTTCGGAGAAAAACGCGAAGCGCTTGACCACCACCAGGGTACCCAGACCGCCCAGCACCGGGCCGATCAACAGGCCGGCGAGCAAGGCGTTGACGACAAATCCATAGGCCAGTGCCTCAGGCAGATAACCCGACGAGGCCCAGCCCTGGACCATCAATCGAAAGGCTTCGTAACTCATCAGGCAGCGCTCCGTGGATGGGTCGAAAACAAGCTCAGCAGGCGATCAGGGGTCAGGGCCTGTTGCGGTGTGGCGTCGAACAGCACTCGGCGGTTCAGGCCGGTGACGTGATCGGCCAGGCGTGCGACCGCTTCCAGGTCGTGCTCGATCCACAGCACGGTGATGCCCGCCGCGCGCCAATCGCCCAGCAAGCGTTCGAACACGCGGATGCCGGCTTCATCAAGGGCCGACATCGGTTCGTCGAGCACCAGCAGTTGCGGCGCCGGAATCAGTCCTTGCGCCAACAACACGCGCTGACGCTCGCCTCCCGACAGCGCGCCCATGCGCCGCTTGCGCTTGTCCTGCATGCCGACCCGTTCCAGCGCGTCGCCAATCGCCTTCGCGTAGTGCTTGCTCAAGCCAAGGAACGCCGGGCGTCGCTGGCACATCGCGGCCATGAAATCGTCGACAGTCATTGGCAGGCCGCGATCGAATTCCAGCGCCTGGGGCACGTAGCCGATCGTCCCCGGCTCGCCTGGCCATTGCAGGCTCAAGCGGCCCTGGTGCGGCATCTGCCCGAGCAGGGTCTTGATCAACGAACTTTTACCGCCACCGTTGGGGCCGACCAGCGCATGCACACTACCGGGCCTCACTTGAAATGTGACGTTGTCGAGGATGGTCGTGCGACCGAGGGTCAGGCTGATATCGGCGAAATCCAGGGTCGGGCCCGAAACCTGTGGGAATGAGCCTGCTCGCGATTGCGCTGTGTCATTCAATGATGATGTCGCCTGACTGGACGCCTTCGCGAGCAGGCTCGCTCCCACAGCGGATTGTGCATCGCCCGGGATGGTTTCTTTCGATGTCATGCCCCGGACTCCTGAATCGCCCGCACCACGGTGTTGAGGTTGCCAGTCATTTCCTTTTCGTACTTGTCGGCGGTGTATTCGCCGTAGGAGATATGCGACAGCGGATACAGCTTCACCCCGGATTCGCGCTGGATGGTGTCGACATAGGTGGAGGGGAAATCCATCTCCGAAAAGATCACTTTCACATCCAGCTCACGCAGTTGGTCGATGGTCTTTTTCAGCTGGCTGGGGCTGGGTTCGATGCCGTGGGCCGGCTCGACCACCGCCGTCACTTCCAGGCCGAATTCGCGCAGCAGGTAATCGTAGGCGGCGTGAACCGTGGCTACGCGCAACTCGGCGTTCGGCGCCGCGGTCAATTTGGCCAGGGCGTCGGCGCGCATCTTGCGCAGGCGCTTGCCGTAGGCGCGGGCGTTCTCGGTGTAGGTCCTGGCGTTGGCCGGGTCGAGTTTTCCCAGTTCACGGGCGATATTGTTGACTTGGGCAATCGAGGCGCTGATCGACAGGAAGGTGTGCGGGTTGACCACTTTGCCCGCGCCACGCGCGGCGACGCCAGTGGCGGCCAGCAGCGGCACGTTTTCGTTGGCCTCGATCACCGGCACGTTCGGCGTTTCACTGGCGGCGATCATGCGGTCGGCGAAGTCGTCATGGCCGACGCCGTTGAGCACGATCACGTCGAGCCCGCTGATGCGCTTGATGTCCTCGGCACGCGGTTCGTAGGCGTGCGGGTTGAAGCCTGCGGGAATCAGCGGCACCACCTCGGCCTTGTCGCCGACAATGTTGGCCACATAGCTGTAATACGGGTGCAGGGTGATGCCGATGCGCAGGCGCTTGGCCTCATCGGCGCTGGCCAGGGAGGGCAACAGGCAGGCCAGCAGGCCGATCAGTGACAGGCGCAGGAAAGAACGTAGCGATGAAATAGGCATGGGAAAGCGGTCTTCTCTCGGATGAAGGCGAGGGTTCAGTGCCGGTGCTGGCGGGTCACGCCGGCATCGAATTGCGCGACGACCTGCTGCCAGCCGGTGCCTTCAAGCGTGGCATCGCTGAGGTCGACAGGAGCCTTGAGGTCGGCGGCGCGGTTGAGCCAGATGTCCGGGGCGTCGTCGTCCGCACTCAGGCGCATCAGGAACGAGCCCGCCACCTCGACGCTCTGGCTCTGCCCGAAGTACCCCCCGGCCTCGAGCAACTGCCAGGCATGGCCACCACGACTGACCGAGCTGGCGTCCTGGGCAAAGGGGGCAAATCCTTCATTGGCGAGGCTTTCAGGTGTCGGCAGGCTGTGTTGTTCCTGGCGCAGCAGGTGAATCTCATCCAGCGTCACGCGTAAATCGGCGTAGATGCCTTGTTCGCAAGCGCTCAGATCGCGGCGGGCATCCAGTTGATGACTGTTGACGCTGCTCACTTGCTGCGACTCGCCGCGCCAGGCGACTACTGAACCTGCCACCGCCAGGATCATCAGGCACAACAGCAATACATAGAGGGTTTCATGGCCGGCGCCGGCCGGGCGGACGATTTGCCTGGTTGGCGTACTCATGGGCTTTCGATGTCCGCCTGGTCGATCTCGACTACGTGGCCGGGGCCTGCGTCGAACAGCACATAGAACTCGGCACCGGGCTTCTTGAAGGTCAAGGTCGAGTCGGCCCCGAGTTTGCCCGGCACCAGGATGGTTTCGTCATAGCCGATTACGTCCAGGGTGACGCCCGGTGCACCGCTGCCGTCGGAAAAACCGCCGGTGCACTTGATCTGCTCGGCGTCGATGGCCTTGCACTCGCACATCGGATTATGCGCCAGGGCGCTGGCGCTGAAGCCGGCGCAAAACACCAGCAACGCGACGCTCACAGGACGGATGAGGTTGATCATGGTTTGCCTCCTTGGGTGGACAGCCAGGCGAGGGTGGCGGGGGAGGCCTGGCTCAGAGGAATGGATGCCTGATGCATGGAGCCGTCCCAGCCTTCCATGGTGATCCACAGTTCGGCGTCGGCCTTGGTTTTTGCCGGGACCGGCAGCATGGCGCCCATACGGTAGGGCGTGCCGAAGAAAATCACCCCGGCGGCGCGCAGGCTGCGGGGCTTGCCGATGCGCAGGTAAGTCGCCTTGACCTGCTCGCGGCAGCTGTCGCACAGCGCGGCGTTGAAGTTCTTCATGTAGCCGGCCGGGCCATCGGGCCGTGGTGCTTCATTACGAAGCTCGGCCAGGCGCAGGCTCCAGGGTCCGACCTGGACTTCGCCGATCTCCCGCTCGCCCAGGCCCGTATCACCGCGAAACAGCGCGGCATCGGCGAAGTACTTGGGCATGAAACCCAGCGGCACCAGCAACAGCAGAACGTTGATGTGGAAGCGCCATTTGTGCCAGAAGCGGCTCAGCGTCGAACGGGATGCTTGCGTGGGGACCTGGCTCATTGGCTGATCTCCGTGGTTCCAGCGCTGTTCGCCGTAGCAGCCTCGTCGCGTGGGCGTTTGTTGCGGCGCTTGAGGGCGTTGGCCGTGGCCAGGGCGGTGCGCTTGGTCCAGATCAACAGGCCGCTGAGCACCATCATGCTCAACAGCAGGCCGAAGAAGCACCAGATCAGCTTGATCCAGATTCCGCCGAAATCACCGGTGTGCAGCGGACGCATGGATTCGGTCACGAACTCCAGGCTCGAGCGGTCCGACAGCAGGCGCGTGGCGGCGACTTCGCCGGTGTAGGGATTGATGTCGGCTGTCTGGAACATCAGCGGATACCAACTGCGCCCACCCACCGACAGGTAGCTGTAGGCATTGGCCGGCATACTCACAAAGCTCTCGTCGAGCCCCGGGATGCGCGCCTTGGCCTCGCGGATCGCCGCCTCCAGGCTGATCATCGGTGTGGGCGATCCATCGGTGGTGAGCGGCACGCTTTCACGCGGGACCACCGCCGCTACCGGCGCGGTGGAGATGGAAATCTGGTTGTCGAACATGAACGCTTCGATCAGGAACCAGGTGCTGGTGACGGAAATAACCGCGATGAACCAGATCGACCAGATGCCGCTGAGGCGATGGAAATCTCCCCAGAAAATCCGTGCGCCCTGGCGGATGCGCAAAGTTGGCCGGAAAAAGCCTTTCCAGAAGCGCTTGTACACCACCAGGCCCGTCACCAGGGAGGCCAGCATCGGCAGGCTGAGGAACGACACCAGGTACCAGCCCCAGCTGTAGCCGTTGGTGAACGGCACCAACCACCAGCCATGCAGGGCACGGGTGAACGCCTGGAAGTTGAATGGCGGCGCGGGGCCCTGGATGGCACCGGTGTATGGGTTGACGTATACCGTCAACTCACGCCCATCGGGATAATTGACGCGAACGTCCAGCGCGAAATGTGCTTCGTCGGGGCGGCTGATGCTGTCGACGATGATGTCGGGTTCGGCTTGCTTGATCGCGGCGACGATCTGGTCGTAATTGAGCCGTGGCGCGTCATCCGCAGGTGGGCTGGCACGCATTTGCGGATTAGCCAGCCACACGATCTCCTGGCTGACCACCGCCAGCGTGCCGGTCACACAGACGATCAGCACGAAAAACCAGATCGGCAGTGCCAGCCAGCTGTGGACCAGGAACCAGATTTTTGAGCGGGATTTCTTCGACATGATTGAGGCGTCTTATATCGATGAAGGGCCTCTGCTACGGGCTTCGCAGCGATGAGGTCCATGGACGGTCCGGTCGTGGCTTTTGCCCACGCGACAGAACTGCATCTCTATAGGACGGATGAGCACCCGAAATCCCGAAGGGTGATATGAAAGAAAATGTTTCGTGTTTCGTGTTTCGTGTTTCGTGTTTCGTCGTAGGAGCGAGGCTTGCCCGCGAAGAACGATAATGCGGTCTGTCAGGTGCACCGCGGCGAACAGTTCGCCGGCAAGCCTGGCTCCTACAAGCCAACAGGGTGTCACCCTTGTTGAAACATCTCTTTCGCCCGCTGCTCGATCTGCTCCTGGGTCAGATCCTCTTTACGCGTGGCCAGGAACCACAGGTGCCCGTAGGGATCCCTCAAGGTCCCGGAACGGTCGCCGTAAAATTGATCCTCGACCTCTGACACCACGATGCCGCCCGCCTCGATCGCCTGTTTGTAGGACTTGTCCACATCGGTCACGTACAAATGCAAGCCTACCGACGGCGAGTTGTCTGGATTGCTCAGCGGCCCTTGATCGCAGGGTGTGCCGAGCATGATCGGGCAGTCGCCGATGCGCAGTTCGGCGTGGCCGATGCCGCCATCGGGCATGGCCAGGCGCATGACCTCGATGGCGCCGAAGGCTTTTTTGTAGAACTCGATGGCTTCGGCGGCTTTTTGAATGCCCAGGTACGGGGTGATGCTGTGATAACCCTCTGGAATCGGTTTAACGCTCATGATGGTTCTCCCTTTTCTTGTGGATTGAAGATCGCTCTCCAGCCGAATAATTGTAGGAGCTGCCGCAGGCTGCGATCTTTTGTTTTGATCTTCAGCATGTTTCAAGTTTCCAAAAAGATTGTCCCGACGCGCTCCGAACCTGAGGGTTCATCGACACTGTTCAGCCACCAACAGTGAAGCAGCAGATTGCCTCACTTCTTCACGAAGAAATCTTCGAAATAGCCTGAATCCCCTTCTAACACTGGCCCGCGCCATCAGGCACGGAAGCTGCAATGACCTTCGATAAACACTGGTATCGAGAGCCTTGCATGCCCCAATCTGCCGTTTATCCGATCAACCCGCCGGCCGCCCACCGGATCGCCGACGAAGCCGAAGCACTGCGGGTAGCTGAACAGGTCGCCGCCATCCTGCTGGAGCAAGATGCGGAACGCGATCGCACACGCCAGGTGCCCGCCGAGATCGTTGACCTGTATTCCAACAGTGGCCTGTGGGGCATCACCGTGCCTGAGGCATTTGGTGGCGCGCAGGTGTCCAGTGCGGTACTGGCGCAGGTCATTGCGATCATTTCGGCGGCCGATCCGTCCTTGGGACAGATCCCGCAAAACCACTATTGCCTGCTCGAAGACATTCGCCTGCAAGGCACCCCGCAGCAGCAGGCGCACTTTTTCGGCCTGGCCCTGCAAGGCCACCGGTTTGCCAATGCCTTGTCGGAAACCGGCGGCAAAAACGTGCAGGACATCCAGGCGACCATTCGCCGTTACGGAGACGGCCATGTGATCAACGGACGCAAGGGTTACTGCACAGGGTCGCTGTATGCCCACTGGCTGGCGGTACTGGCGCTGGATGAAGAGCAAAAGGGCCAGTTGGCCTTCGTCGAGCGCGGCACGCCAGGCTTGGTGATTGTCGACGACTGGGACAGCATCGGGCAGCGCACCACCTCCAGCGGCACCGTATTGGCCGAGGATCTGCGCGTCGCGGCGTTCCACCTTTTCCCGACCTATCGCTCCTACGAAAACCCGACCCTGGCCGGCCCGTTCGCCCAGTTGACCACCGCCGCCATCGATGCCGGCATCGCCCGTGCGGCGCTGCGCGATACCATTGCGTTTGTCCGCCAGTCCGCCCGGCCATGGATCGATGCCGGTGTGGAAAAAGCCAGCGAAGATCCGCTGACCATCATTCAGGTCGGGGGGCTCGAAATTCGCCTGGAAGCCGCCGAAGCCTTGCTGGAACGAGCCGGTCGTGCGCTGGATGCCGCGCGTCCGGCCCCCGATGAAGATAACGTTGCCCGTGCCTCCCTGGCCGTTGCCAAGGCCAAGGTGCTGACCACGGAAATCGCCATTGAAGCGACCAACAAACTGTTCGAACTCGGTGGCACCCGCTCGACCCTGAAAAAACATAACTTCGATCGCCACTGGCGCAATGCCCGGGTCCACACCCTGCATGACCCGGTGCGCTGGAAGTACCACGTGGTTGGTAACTGGCTGCTCAATGGCGTGAAACCACCACGTCACGACTGGTCGTGACCATGGCCGAATGGTTCAAGAACATTTATTGGGCTGACATCGGCCAGGCCTGCCTCGACACCTTGAGCATGCTCGGCGCGGCCCTGGGTTTTACCGTGCTGCTGGGATTGCCGCTGGGGGTGCTGCTGTTCCTCACCGGCAAGCGCCAATTGCATGAAGCCGTCGGTGTCTACCGGGTGCTGTCGGTGATCGTGAACACGCTGCGTTCGCTGCCGTTCATCATTCTGTTGATTGTGCTGATCCCCCTGACGACCCTGCTGGTGGGTACTTCGCTGGGGGTGCCGGGGACCATTCCACCGCTGGTGGTTGGTTGCACGCCGTTCTTCGCGCGGCTGGTGGAAACCGCGCTGCGCGAAGTCGATCGCGGGGTGGTGGAGGCCACCCAGGCCATGGGCGCCAACACGTGGCAAATCATTCGCTACACCTTGTTGCCGGAGGCTCGGGGAGGGCTGCTGGCGGCGGTCACGGTCACCGCGATCGTTCTGGTCGATTACACGGCAATGGCCGGGGTAATCGGCGGTGGCGGCCTCGGCGACCTGGCCATTCGCTACGGTTACCAGCGGTTCCAGACCGATGTGATGGTAGTCACCGTGGTGCTGTTGTTGATTCTGGTCCAGGCCCTGCAAATGAGCGGCGACCGACTGGTGGCGCGTTACAGCCACCGCTGACGATTCAAATCAAAAAACCGGCCCCACGTCCGCCCCACGACGGCCATTGAAATCTGCCATGGAGCACAGCATGAAAAAGACCCTGGCCATACTGGCTGCCTTGATATCGTTGAGCGCTCACGCCAACGAAAAACTGACCGTCGGCGCCACCCCGGTGCCGCACGCGGAAATCCTCGAATTCGTCAAGCCGACGCTGGCCAAGGAAGGTGTGGATCTGGACATCAAGGTGTTCACCGATTTTATCCAGCCCAACCAGCAACTGGCGCTGAAGAATCTCGACGCCAACTATTACCAGTATCGGCCGTTCCTCGATGACTACAACAAGACCCGTCACACCGACCTGGTGCCGGTGGTGGGCGTGCACATCGAGCCGTTCGGTGCTTACTCGACCAAAATCAAAAACATCGCCGAGCTCAAGGACGGCGCCACCGTTTCGATCCCCAACGACCCGGTCAATACCGGTCGCGCCTTGGTGCTCTTGCACGAAGCGGGTCTGATCAAACTCAAGGACCCCGGCAACACCCTGGCGACCCAGCGGGACATCGTTGAAAACCCCAGGCACTTGAAAATCCGTGAACTGGAAGGCGCACTGCTGGCGCGTTCGGTGAGTCAGGTCGACCTGGCGTTCGTCTTCGCCAACTACGCCCTGGAGGCCGGGATCGATACCAACAGTGCCTTGATCGTGGAGAAGGGCAAGAGCCTTTACATCGAGTTCCTGGTGGCACGGCCGGACAACATCAATGACCCGGGCCTGCAGAAACTGGCCAAGGCGTTGAACTCCGATGAGGTGCGCCAGTTCATCCTGACCCGTTACAAAGGCCAGATCGCACCGGGGTTCTAAATTTTCATCGATTGGAAGGACGCCTTCGCGAGCAAGCCCGCTCCCACATTAGACCGAGTTGTCCGGAGGAACGCGGTCAAATGTGGGAGCGGGCTTGCTCGCGAAGGGCTCAACTCATTCTTGGATCGATTCCCGATTCCAGCAGCTGCGCCCCTGGTCCCTGTTCCCCCAGCACATCCCCATAATTACGCAACGGGCAGGCCTCCATCGACAAACACCCACAACCAATGCAGCCATTGAGTTTGTCGCGCAACAACGTCAACTGATTGATCCGCTCATCCAGATCCCGACCCCACTGCGCCGACAGATCCTTCCAATCCGCCGCCGTCGGTGCACGGTTATCCGGCAGGGCCTTGAGTGCCTCGCCAATCTCCGCCAACGGAATGCCCAGTCGCTGGGCCACCTTGATCAACGCCACCCGCCGCAACACTTCCCTTGGATAGCGCCGTTGATTGCCCTGGTTGCGATTGCTCCTGATCAATCCCTTGGATTCATAAAAGTGCAGCGCCGTGACCGCGACGCCGCTACGGGCGGCCAGCTGGCCGACGCTGAGTTCCTTATGCAGGTTTTCCAGGGTGATCATTTGAAAAATGCCTCTTGACCTTTACTTAACTGGAGGTTTTACCCTGCACATCTTCGGATCGCAAGATTCGCCTTGCACCTGAGTGGGGGATTATTCATGCACGCGCCAGCGAAACATCGCAGCTTCACCCAATTGATCGAATTCGAAATCGACCCGCAGCAGCAATCGGCTCTGGTGTCAGCGCTGTCACGGCAGACCGAGCGTCTGGCCCAGCACCACAGCGGCTTTCTGAGTGCCAGCATCCAGGCCAGCGAAGACGGGCGACGGGTGCTCAATTACCTGCAATGGCAAACCCGCGAGGCGGGGGAGGCGGCGTTTCAGGCGTTTGAAAGCGGGGAACAGGATTTCTGGCAACTGATTCGCGCTCATCAGGCGAAGACCGTGACCTTCGGCTCGTTCCAGGTGGTGCACAGCCTGGAACGCAGCCCCGACCACGGATTGCACTGCACGCTGGTGGGTTAGATCGACAGTTGCACCAAGCGCTCGCCCTGAATGTTTTCTGCGGGCCGGCGTTTGTTCACCGCCAGTTCACCCATCTTGATCAGGCGCGTGCGGGTCACATTGCGGCTCAGCCCCAGCAGTGCGGCGGTGTGCACCTGGTTGTAGTGGCTGAAACGATAGGCGGCGCGCATCAAGGCATCTTCGACTTTCTCATGCAGCGCGCCGGCCTGTTGTTCGAAGAGTTTCTGGAAGGCCCGGTCAAGCAGGGCTTCGGCGCAGTCGTCGACCTGTGTGTGATAGTCGTCCTGACGCTCGATGCGCATGTTCGACAGGCGCAGGTCATCGCGTTCGATCACGCCGTTACGGCAAATCAGCAGGGTGTGGTGAATCACGTTTTCCAGTTCGCGGATATTGCCCGGCCAACTGTAGCTGCGCAGTTTCAGTTCGGCCTCTTTGCTGATGGTGATGTCACCGTAACCCAGGCGCTGACTATAGGCATTGATGAAGTGACGCGTCAGCGGCAGGATGTCGCCCGGGCGATCGCGCAGCGGGCTCAGGTCCAGGCTGACGACGTCGAGCCGGTAATACAAGTCTTCGCGAAAGTGCCCGGCGTTGATGGCTTTTTCCAGTTGCACGTTGGTGGCCGCGAGCACGCGCACATTGATGGGAATGCTCTTGCGCGAACCCAGGCGCACCACTTCGCGCTCCTGCAACACGCGCAACAACTTGACCTGGATAGCCATTGGCAAATCGCCAATTTCATCGAGAAACAAGGTGCCCCCGTCGGCTTCCTCGAACCAGCCGGCCTTGGCGCTCAGGGCACCGGTAAAGGCGCCTTTTTCATGACCGAACAATTCGGCTTCGACCAGGGATTCAGAGAACGCACCGCAGTTCACCGCTACGAACGGCCGGTTACGCCGGGCGCTGAGATTGTGGATATGACGCGCCACCAACTCTTTGCCGGTGCCGGTTTCACCAATGATCAGCACGCTGGCATCACTGGGTGCGACTTGTTGCAAATGCGCCAGCAGGGCCTGGGATTTCGGGTCTTCGAAGACCTGCGCCGTGGCGCGGATCGACGTGGCCAGAGCGGGCGAGGGCGGTAAGGTCAGCAGTTGCATGGGGCACGCTCCTTGATGGGCAAGCTATGAATAGAAAGTCGGAATCGGCAGGGCCTGGTTCAGCGCCCAGTCACCCAGTTCCTGGAGTTTGTAATCCACCGGGTCGTGCAGGGTTTGCGTGCGCAGGTTGCGCCAATGACGGTCCAGGCGCAGCGAGGCATGGGTCGAACGCGCGCCGGTCACTTCGAACAAGCGGCTGCACAACTCCAGGCCATTGCGCGTTGCCGCGACCTTGGCCGTGGCGATGGCGGTGGCAAGGTGCCCGCGTTCCTCGGCGCTGAGGTTCGGGCCTTTGGCCCAGGCCTTGTCGAGCATGTCGGCGGCACGTTCCACCAGCAACCGCA
Organism: Pseudomonas sp. PSB11; assembly: GCF_014596605.1. NCBI lineage: Bacteria > Pseudomonadati > Pseudomonadota > Gammaproteobacteria > Pseudomonadales > Pseudomonadaceae > Pseudomonas > Pseudomonas sp. PSB11. The sequence continues at coordinate 11,116 of NZ_NOIO01000042.1, read as the reverse complement.
CACCTTCGAGGGCCACCCAGAATTCGCCGTAGTGACCAAGTACATAAGGGTCCTGGGCCACCTGCTGAGCGGTGGATTTATGCCACGGCCGGGTTTCGGTCAGCGTGTATTGCCGCGCTTCTTCGAAGGCGCCTTCGGCGATGCCGAGGAACAAGTGAGTGAAGGTCAGCTGGGCGATCAGCGGGCGCAGGCAGGCGAACGGCGTACTCAAGGGGCCCGGATCGAGCAGCAGTTCCGACTCTTCGACCCGTACCCGTTCGAAGGTCGCGCTGCCACTGTCAGTCTGGCGCTGACCGATGTTGTTCCAGTCATTGTGCAGGCTGATGCCGCTGCGACCGCTGGGAATGGCGGCGATCAACAGCTTGCCACCGGCGTTTTCATCCACCGCCGAGGCGATCAGCATTTCTGAGTCGCTGGCGCCGGAGCAAAAACTTTTCTTGCCGGAAAACTCACGCCAGCCGCCGAGGTTTTTCACCACGGTGCGGGTGTCCAGGGGGTTGAGGGCATTGCCCCAGAACCAGTTCTTGCGCGCGGTTTGTTCAAACCACGGCTGCCATTGTTCGGGCCGGGCGAACAGGCGCACGGTGGCGAGCATCAGGTGATGGAAGCCGAACACATGGGCAATCGAGCTGTCGACCTTGGCGAACTCGCGCACGATGGCCAGGGTTTCACTCCAGCTCGCACCCAGGCCGCCGAACTGTCTGGGAATGCTCAGCGCCAGCAGGCCGCTGTGGCGCAGCGCATCGCGTTCAGTCTTGGGCGTACCACCACGCTCGTCGCGCTCGACGGCGGTCAAGGCAAACTCGGCGGCCAATTGGCGGGCGGTCTGCAACGGGGATATCAGGGCGCTTTGCGGTTTGGCAGTCACGCGGGGATCCTTTTCTTGTGGGTCCTGTAGGAGCTGCCGCAGGCTGCGATCTTTTGATCTTGATCTTTGAAATCAAAAGATCGCAGCCTGCGGCAGCTCTTACAGGACGGGTGGCGTCAGGCTTTGGCCGGCAACACATCATTGGCGATCATTTCGCCAAACGGCCCGGTAAGGTTAGTGACACCGCGACCGGCCAGGCTGGCGTACGGCTCGGGCAACAGCGGGAACACCAGTTCGGCAAAACGATAGGCCTCCTCGAGGTGCGGGTAGCCGGAGAAGATGAAACTCTCGATACCCAGGTCCGCATACTCCTTGATCCGCGCGGCCACCTGCCGTGGATCGCCCACCAGTGCCGTCCCGGCACCGCCGCGCACCAGCCCGACACCGGCCCACAGGTTGGGCGAAATCTCCAGGTTGTCGCGACGTCCGTCATGCAGCGCAGCCATGCGCCGTTGGCCTTCGGAGTCGAAGCGCGAGAACGACTTCTGTGCGGCGGCGATCGTCTCGTCGCTGATGTGTTCGATCAATTTGTCAGCGGCTTTCCATGCGTCTTCGGCGGTTTCCCGCACGATCACATGCAATCGAATCCCGAACTTCACGGTGCGCCCGTTGCGCGCGGCCCGCTCACGCACATCGGCGAGTTTCTGCGCCACGGCCGCCGGTGGCTCGCCCCAGGTCAGGTAGACATCGACCTGTTCGGCCGCCAGGTCATGGGCGGCATCGGAGGAACCGCCGAAGTACAGCGGCGGATAGGGTTTCTGTACCGGCGGATAGAGCGCCTTGGCGTTCTGTACCCGCAGGTGTTTACCTTCGAAATCCACAGATTCGCCTTGCAGCACCCGGCGCCAGATCTTCAGGAACTCATCGGTCACTTCGTAGCGTTCGCTGTGATCGAGGAAACTGCCGTCGCCACGGTTCTCATCCGGGTCGCCCCCCGTCACCACATTGATCAGGAGCCGGCCATTGGACAGTCGATCCAGGGTGGCGGCCATGCGCGCAGAAACGGTTGGCGAAATGATCCCCGGGCGGATTGCCACCAGGTAGCGCAAGCGTTCGGTCAGCGGCACCAGCGCCGAAGCGATCACCCACGAGTCTTCGCAGGAGCGCCCGGTCGGGATCAACACACCGTGGTAACCGAGGCTATCCGCCGCCTGGGCCACCTGTTTCAGATAATTAAGCGTTACCGGGCGTGCCCCTTGAGTGGTGCCCAGGTAATGACCGTCGCCATGGGTCGGCAGAAACCAGAAAACATCCATGAACAAATCCTTAAGCGATTTTCAGCAGATTGTGGGGGTGCACGCCGAACAACGGCGCCGCGCGTTCTGCAGCAAGGCGAATGCGAGCCTTCAAGGGCTCACTGGTTATCTGGTAATTGGAGAAATCGGCTTCGGTGGCATACACGCCAATCGGCAAGGTCAAGGCCTGGAAGAAGCTCAACAGCGGCCGCAGTTGATGATCGAGCACCAGCGCGTGACGTTCGCTGCCTCCGGTGGCGGCCAGCAGGACCGGTGTGTTGACCAGGGCATTGAGGTCGATCAGGTCGAACAGGTGTTTGAGCAGACCCGGATAGGAGCCGCGATAAACCGGCGCGGCGACGATCAGCAAGTCAGCGTTTTCGATCGCTTGCAGTTCGGCTTCGATATCCGCTGCCAATTCCTGGCGCGACAGCGCCGCGCCCAATGGCCGGGCAATGTCACCCAGCTCGATCAGCTTGCTGTCGATCGGCAGTTGCTCGGCCAGCTGCGCCAACAGCGCTTGGGTCAGCACCAGGGTGCGCGAAGGACGCCAGGTACCACCGGAGAGGGCAACGACTTTCAAGGGGCGCGACATGATCAGTTCCTTTTTAAACAGAAGCTCTGCGAGCAGTGGGTAGTCACCGGGTTGAGCAAGAGCTGTACCAATCCCTTGAAGCCCCGGATTACCAGGCTTTCAGCGCTCCGGGCAGGTCGCGCTGTTGATTTTCACGGGCTGTTTGTTGAATGACTGTTGCCTGGTAAACAGTTGTTCGGGCAACAGTGGATGCAATGGTTATAAAGCTTGTCTGTTATTCCTAAAAATACAATAAAACGATATTTATAGATCATTAAGAGATAAAAAGGCTGCAAACGGGTTGCATTAGAAAAATCCGATAGCGACTATCGAGAGCGTTGATTTTTGCTCGGCTAAAGGCGCGAGTAGCCTGTGTTCATTGCCCCGAACACACGCCAGGACGCCGAAAATGAAACCTTTAATCGCCACTTTCTTGCTGCTCGCGGTCTCCGTACTTGCCGGATGTGCCAGCCATGTTTCCCCGGAATTGCGGCCTTACACTGCTGAAGAAACCCGAGAGCTGGCGCTGGAAGCCCTGAATCGTCGCGGCTTATCGTTCGACGAATACCACGCGAAAAAAGCCGAACTGCTGGGCGAGCCACGGAAAACCTTTGGTTTCGACAAACAGGGTGAGATGAACGCCGAACGAGCTGTACAGCTGCACGGTCGCCAGAGCTGAGCCAAAACTGTACTGCTGGAACTTTCGCCTAACTGTCCATGGGTTTCCCCGGGCGTTCGCGATAGGGTCAATACCTGACTGACCCCGATGGACTGCCACCCATGACACTCTCGCTCGATCTGCTGCTGGGCTTTGCCCTGTTTGCCCTCGTTACCTCGATCACACCGGGTCCGAACAACACCATGTTGCTGGCGTCCGGGGTGAACTTCGGGTTTCAGCGGACCATTCCCCATATGTTGGGCATCACCTGCGGCTTCTTCGTGCTGGTCGTGGCAGTGGGGTTCGGGTTGGGCGCGGTATTCCAGGCGTATCCGCTGCTCTACACCGTGCTGCGTTACGTCGGTGCGGGGTATTTGCTTTACCTGGCGTGGAAAATCGCGCACTCCGGGCCTGTCTCGGACAGCGGCAGAGGCGAGGCCAAGCCGATCAGCTACCTGGGCGCCGCCGCGTTCCAGTGGGTCAATCCCAAGGCCTGGATCATGGCCATCGGTGCCATCAGCACCTACACACCGATGCAGGGCTATTTCACCAACGTGGTTGTGATTGCCGCGGTGTTCGCCCTGATCAACCTGCCGAGCGTCGGTGTCTGGGCCGCTTGCGGCACGCTGCTGCGCAATGTCCTCAAGGACCGGCGCTGGTTGCGCCTGTTCAATTGGGGCATGGCCGCGCTGCTGGTGGCGTCGCTGTATCCGATATTGCTCGATAGCTTCAGCTGACGCATTGCTTCAACCGCTCGCCCGATGCCTGTTAAGCTGGCTCATCAGGAGCGTTCCGACGCACTTTTAAATGAAGTTGTTCTTCTTTAACGGCATCCGATCAGGTATTGGTAACCTTCTGAAAACCGCACGCAGCTCATAAGGCTGCGTTTCGCCGTTTGCAGTCATGAGCTTCCTGATCCCGGAACACGCTCTGCGAGTCTTTTATGAATAAACGTCCGCTGTATTTCGACTATGCCGCCACCACGCCGGTGGATGAGCGAGTCATCAAGATCATGGTCGAGTGTCTGGGCTTTGACGGTAATTTTGGCAATCCGGCCTCCAGCTCCCACGCCTTTGGCCAACAGGCCCGGCAATCGGTAGAGCAGGCGCGGCGCCAGGTCGCCGAACTGGTTGGCGCCACGCCAGAACAGATCGTCTGGACCTCAGGGGCCACCGAATCCAACAACCTTGCCCTCAAGGGTGTGGCCCAGGCGCGCGGCCCGGCCTGCGGCCACCTCATTACCAGCCAGATCGAGCACAAGGCCATCCTCGATACCGCCAGGCAGTTGCAGGACAGCGGCGTGGCGGTGACGTACCTGGTGCCGGATGCCGATGGCCTTATCACCGCGCAAGCGGTCAGCGAAGCCATGCGCGAGGACACCTTCCTGGTGTCGCTGATGCTGGTCAACAATGAACTGGGCACGGTCAACGACATCCCGGCCGTCGGCCAGGTGGTGCGCGAGCGCAATGCATTGTTTCATGTCGACGCGGCGCAAGGCGCGGGCAAGGTTGCGATCGACCTGGCGCAATGGCCGGTGGACCTCATGTCCTTCTCTGCGCACAAGCTCTATGGTCCCAAAGGCATCGGTGCGCTGTATGTCGGCCCGCGTGCGCACCAGCGCTTGCTGGCGCAGATCCACGGCGGCGGTCACGAAGGCGGCTTGCGTTCCGGTACCCTGGCGACCCACCAGATTGCCGCGATGGGCGCGGCCTTCGCCCTGGCAGCGGCATCGTTCGATGAAGAAAATGCCTTGATCGAGCGCCTGCGCGAACGCCTGCTCGAGCAGTTGCTGAGCATTCCGGGCGTGCGGCTCAATGGCAGCCTCACCCAGCGCATCCCGCATACGTTGAGCCTGACCTTCAGTGAAGGCGAGTTCAACTCGGTGGCATTGCTCGCCTCGATGGCGTTTTCCGCGACCTCGGCCTGTAATTCCGCCAGTAACGCGCCATCCCATGTGCTGCTGGCCCTGGGGCATGATGCCCGCACGGCGAGTCGCACCATTCGCTTGAGCCTGGGGCGGTTCACCACCGAGCAGGATATCGATCAAGCGGTACAGCTGATTAAAAGCGCCTGCGCCAGTGCTCCGGCATTCTGGCAATAGCGCAACCAGGCGCCGACCCTGATCGGCACTGAACAATAATGACAAGTGGTTAGCAGGAGTCACGATGAATACGCAGTTTACGATCACCGGGTCAGTGCCCCAGCGCCTGGCGCAAACCCGCGAGCTGATGAGCCGGGAGGGTATCCATGCCTTGCTGGTGCCGTCGGCCGATCCCCATCTGTCCGAATACCTGCCGGGTTACTGGCAAGGGCGCCAATGGCTGTCGGGTTTCCACGGTTCCGTTGGCACCCTGATCGTTACCGCGGATTTCGCCGGCGTCTGGGCCGACAGCCGCTATTGGGAACAAGCGAGCAAGGAACTCAAGGGCAGTGGCATCGAGCTGGTCAAACTGCAACCTGGGCAGCCCGGGCCGTTGGACTGGCTGGCCGAGCAAACCCCACCGGGCGGAGTGGTCGCAGTCGATGGCGCGGTGATGGCGGTGGCTTCCGCACGCACGTTGGGCAGCAAGCTCGAGGAGCGGGGCGCACGCCTGCGCACCGACATCGACCTGTTGAGCCAAGTCTGGAGTGACCGCCCGAGCCTGCCGAACGAACCGATCTATCAGCACTTGCCGCCGCAAGCGACCGTCAGCCGCGGCGAAAAACTCGCCAAGCTGCGCGAGACTTTGCAGGCACGTGGTGCCAACTGGCATTTCATTGCCACCCTGGATGACATCGCCTGGCTGTTCAACCTGCGTGGCGGCGATGTGTCGTTCAATCCGGTGTTCGTCTCTTTCGCCTTGATCAGCCAGCAGCAGGCAACGCTGTTCGTCGCGCTGGGCAAAGTCGATGCGCAGCTGCGTGCGGCCCTGGAACAGGACGGCGTGACCTTGCGCGATTACAGCGAAGTGGCCGACGCCCTGCGCGCCATACCGGCGGGTGCAAGCCTGCTGGTCGATCCGGCGCGGGTAACGGCGGGCCTGCTGGGTAACCTCGATAGCGCTGTCAAGCTGATCGAAGGCCTGAACCCGACCACCCTGGCCAAGTCCCAGAAGAGCCTGGCAGACGCCGAACACATCCGCCAGGCCATGGAGCAGGACGGCGCAGCACTGTGCGAATTCTTCACCTGGCTCGAATCGGCCTGGGGCCGTGAGCGCATTACCGAATTGACCATCGACGAAAAACTGACCGCGGCGCGTGAACGCCGTCCGGGCTATGTTTCGCTGAGCTTCAACACCATTGCCGCATTCAACGCCAACGGCGCCATGCCCCACTACCACGCTACCGAAGAAGAGCACGCGGTGATCGAAGGTGACGGCTTGTTGCTGATCGATTCCGGCGGCCAGTACCTGGGCGGTACTACCGACATCACGCGGATGGTCGCGGTCGGCACACCAACGGCAGAACAGAAACGCGATTGCACCCGCGTGCTGAAGGGCGTGATTGCCTTGTCCCGGGCGCAATTCCCCAAGGGCATCCTTTCGCCACTGCTGGACGCCATTGCCCGGGCGCCGATCTGGGCCGAAAGCGTCGACTATGGTCACGGCACCGGTCACGGCGTCGGTTATTTCCTCAATGTTCACGAAGGTCCGCAGGTGATTGCCTACCAGGCCGCCCCCGCGCCGCAAACGGCCATGCTGCCAGGCATGATCACGTCGATCGAACCGGGTACCTACCGTCCAGGACGCTGGGGTGTGCGAATCGAGAACCTGGCCATGAACCGCGAGGCAGGCAGCAGTGAATTCGGTGAGTTCCTCAAGTTCGAAACCCTGACCCTGTGCCCGATCGATACGCGCTGCCTGGAAACCTCGCTGCTGAGCGAAGAGGAAAAGCAGTGGTTCAACGCCTACCACGCCGAAGTGCGCGAACGCTTGAGCCCGTTGCTCGACGGTGCTGCGCTGGAGTGGTTGAACACGCGAACTGCGGCCGTTTGACCGACTTTGGCCCGGGCGCTGTCTCCAGCGCCCGGGCTCATATTGGCGACTGGGCCCTGGGTTCTTAACGTAGGGCTTCGATGACAAAGTCCAGTCGATCCTGGCCGAAGAACAGTTGCTCGCCGACGAACATGCTCGGTGCACCGAATACGCCGCGTTGCACGGCTTTTTCGGTGGTGTCCTTGAGGGCGCGTTTGACATCCTCGTCGGCGCTCAGGGCCAGGATCTCTTGCGGGTCGAAACCGTTTTCGCTCAGTACTGCCCCGACGGTGGCCGGATCATTGAGGTTGCGACCTTCGATCCACAGTGCCTTGAACAGGCAATCGACGAACGCGGCAAAGCGCTCAGGGTGGCGCATCTGCATACCTGTTACGGCACGCATGAGCACCAGTGTGTTGATCGGGAAGTGCGGGTTGATTTTCAACGGCACACCGTAGCGTTTAGCGTACCGATCAAGGTCTATGAACATGTAGCGGCCCTTTGCAGGGACGGTGGCCGGGGAGGCGTTGCCGGTGGCTTTGAACACTCCGCCGAGCAGGATTGGCACGTAGACCAGTTGGCTGTCGGTCTGTTCACAGATCTTCGGTAGCTGGGTATAGGCCAGGTAGGTGGCGGGGCTGCCCAGATCGAAATAAAACTCCACGGTTTTGCTCATCGTCGATGCACTCTTCTTGTTGTCGTAGGGTGGGGCGGATCACCAGCGTTCGCTCCAGGGGCGCAGGTCCAGCTCGAAGGTCCAGGCGTCGCGGGGCTGGCTGTGCAGGTACCAATAGTTCTCGGCGATGTGCTCGGGGTCGAGAATGCCATCCTGGTCCTTGGTGGCGTACTTCTCGGGGAAGCTCTCACGGATAAAATCAGTATCGATCGCGCCGTCGACCACGACGTGGGCGACATGAATATTCATCGGGCCCAGTTCGCGAGCCATGCTTTGTGCCAGCGCACGAATCCCGTGCTTGGCTCCGGCAAACGCGGCAAAGCCTGCTGCGCCGCGCACGCCGGCGGTGGCGCCGGTGAACAGGATGGTACCCCGTTGCCGCTTGGCCATGCGCTTGGCCACTTCCCGACCATTGAGAAAGCCGGAGAAACAGGCCATTTCCCAGATCTTGAAATACTTGCGGGCGGTTTCTTCAAGAATGCTGCAAGGCACGTTGGCGCCGATGTTAAACACGAACGCTTCGATCGGGCCGATGTCGCTTTCGATTTGCTCGACCAACGCAATCACATCGTCTTCTTTGCGGGCATCGCAGGCGAAACCATGGGCTTCGCCGCCGCCAGCCCTGATGGCATCGACCAGTGGCTGGAGTTTGTCCGCGCTGCGACGGGTCACGCAGGCAACGAATCCCTCCTGTGCAAACCGCTTGGCAATGGCGCCACCCGTGGCATCTCCCGCACCGACAACCAGCACGACCTTCTTATTATTCATTGTCTGGACTCCTTTAGTAAACGATCGTTAACTAAACGAACGTTATGCTACGATTCGACAGGCGTCAAGATCACGGAACCTGAGGGAAGGGCCATGCGTTATTCAGCCAGTCACAAGCTGGAAACCCGAGAGAAACTGCTGCAAAGCAGCGCGCTGTCGGCTAAGCAATCGGGGTTTTCCACGGTAGGGGTCGACGGTTTGATGAAAGCCATCGGCTTGAGTGGTGGCGCGTTCTACAGCCACTTCGCGTCGAAGGACGCGTTGTTCGCTTCCATAGTCGAGCGTGAGTTGCGTCAAAGCCTGGAGCGGCTGGGGGCTGATCAGGGGCGCGACAAATTCGAGCGTTGCCTCAAGCTTTACCTGAGCATGTCCCACGTCGAACACCCTGAAACCGGTTGTGCATTACCGGCGTTGGGGGCCGAGATTGCCCGCTCCGATCCGCTGATTCGACAGCAGGCTGAGCACTGGATCTGCCAGCTTCAGGAAAGTTGGGCGCGGGTGCTGGAGAGCGACAGCCTGGCTTGGGCGATTCTGTCGCAATGCATCGGTGCGCTGGTGGTGGCGCGAATGCTTATCACGCCGGATCTGCAGCGCAGGGTGCTGAAGTCTAGCCATGAGGAGATCGGTCGCCAGTTGGCAGGCTCGAGGACCTGACAACGGCTCAGATCATTTGCAGATGACGATCATGCTGCGGCTGGTATAGCCCGCGGGGTTGAGTCCGAACGGATAATCACCCGGCTCTTCCACGGCATCGCCGGATTTGGCGATCACCTTGTAGTTCTTGGGGGCGCACGAGTTGGCGGCGCTGGTGTAGCACTGTTCCCACGAGGACGACAGTCCCGAACAGTTGATATGAATCCCTTTCTTTCCGTGTTTGATCTGGGGTTTGGCGGTCGCCGCGCAGCCCGCAACTGCAAGAACGGCGATCAGTATCAAAATTCGTTTCATTGCTATCCTTGTAGCGTTCCCGGATCTATCGCCCGGTCTGGCAGTATTCGCTTGCGCATGAAGCGTTTTGAGGTCCCTGTCCTGAAAAAGTCCATTTCTGGCACTGGGTTGCGGGCCTAAACATGGCCTAATTGAGCGGTAAATACCAGAGTCTGTGTAAAACCGGTCGTCAATCGGCTGCGACGGCGGGCTTTGCGGCACTGCCCATGGTCATGGTGGCACCGACGGAAGCCAGGATGATGCACAGGATGGCCATCCACTGTGACAAAGACAGGAATTCATGCAGGAACAGCAAACCGGACAAGGCACCCACCGCCGGTTCGATGCTCATTAACGTGCCGAAAGTCTTGGCCGGCATGCGTGTGAGAGCAACCATCTCCAGCGTATAGGGAAGGGCCGTGGACAGGATGGCAACACCGATGGCGATCGGAATCAATGACGGGGTCAACAGCGCTGCACCCGCATGAACGATGCCGATGGGGGCGACGAACAGGGCGGCAATCACTACGCCCAGGGCGGCGGTCTGTACACCGTTGTCGGCACCAGCCTTCTGCCCGAAAAGAATGTACAGCGCCCAGCAGACACCTGCACCCAACGCGTAACCGGCCCCCAGTAGATCAATCCCTTGTGCCGTGGCCCCCGTCGGTATCAATAGCAGCAGGCCGACAGCGGCCAGGGCAATCCACAAAAAGTCGATGGCGCGCCGCGAAGCATAGATGGCAACGGCCAATGGCCCGGTGAACTCCAGCGCGACCGCGATACCCAGGGGTACAGAGCGCAGGGACATGTAGAAGAGGAAGTTCATGCCGCCCAGGGCCATGCCGTAGACAATAACGGTGCGCAGTGATTTTGCGGTGAGCTTCGCTCGCCATGGGCGCAGCAGCAACACCATGATCACGCTGGCAAAGGTCAATCGCAAGGTGGTGGTGCCCTGGGCGCCGATAATGGGGAACATGCTTTTGGCCAGCGAGGCTCCGGACTGAATCGATGCCATGGCTATTATTAGCAGGCCGACCGAAAACAGGGTCGAGGCAAGGCTGCGCGGCTGATCGTTCATTGGAAGGCACCGTCCGAGGTATGGAACTTTAATGTTGTACTTGGTATTGGGCAATATACTGCGCAATCGGTGCAGGCGCGTCTATATATAAGCGCTGTTTTTGTGTTCTCGATAGAAAAACCAAATCAATGCTTGACGGCAGATTCTGGAAGCCTATAATTCGCCCCACTTCCGGCGCAGTCGAAACGGAAAACTCCTTGGTAAACAATGAGTTACGCAGTTTTCGGCAGCAGGTTGCTTCAGTTCATCGAAGCGCCAAGGAGTTGAAAAAGAGGTGTTGACAGCAGCGTGTAACGCTGTAGAATTCGCCTCCCGCTGATGAGAGATCTGAAGCGCAAGTGGTTGAAGTTGTTAAGGATTCCTTGAAAACTTCTGAAAA
>NZ_NOIO01000079.1:0-597 GCF_014596605.1 Pseudomonas sp. PSB11 | reverse complement strand
AGAAGAAGCCCAGCGGATTGATGTCGTAGCTCACCAGCAGGTTCTTGGTCTGCTGATAGTGGTCGAGCATCATCTTGTGGGTTTCACGGCCGACGCCGGACTTCTTGTAGCCACCGAACGCGGCATGCGCCGGGTACAGGTGGTAGCAGTTGGTCCACACGCGACCGGCCTTGATCGCCCGGCCCATGCGGTAGGCGCGGTTGATGTCGCGGGTCCACAGGCCGGCACCCAGGCCGAACTCGGTGTCGTTGGCGATGGCCAGGGCTTCGGCTTCGTCCTTGAAGGTGGTGATGCTCACCACCGGACCAAAGATTTCTTCCTGGAACACGCGCATCTTGTTGGTGCCCTTGAGCAGCGTCGGCTGGATGTAATAGCCGCTCGCCAGGTTGCCCTCGAGTTTTTCCACCTTGCCGCCGGTCAGCAGCTCGGCGCCTTCGCCCTTGGCGATTTCCAGGTAGGACAGGATCTTGTCGAATTGCTGCTCGGATGCCTGGGCGCCGACCATGGTGTCGGTGTCCAGCGGGTCGCCACGTTTGATCGACAGGACTTTTTTCATCACCTCTTTCATGAAGTCGTCGTAGATCGACTCCTGTACCA
>NZ_NOIO01000041.1:0-37227 GCF_014596605.1 Pseudomonas sp. PSB11 | reverse complement strand
ACCAGCACCTTCTATGACGAAAAGGCTTACTTGCAGGCTTTGACGCGGCGTGGATCGACGTTGGTAGAAGCGCCGATGGAGGTCGTCACAGGTTGACGGACAGGCTCAGGGCGTGAGGGGGCAAGAAAATCAAAAGCCAGATCAAGATCAAACGCGAAAGCGAGGCGGCCTGACAGCCGACCTGATTTCGCGGATGTACTCATCCTTCTGTAGGAGCGAGCCTGCTCGCGAAAAATGTCCAGACAACGCGTTCATCCAGACAGGGCGCGTTATCGTTGACGTCCAACGTCGGAACGCCGCCCGGAGCATGCTCGCTCCTACAGGCCCCCTTTAAATCAGGGGAACCCCGTACCTCATCGCGTTTTCAAATCACTGTCGGCGCCACTTCCCGATCAGGCAAAGGCGCCATTGCAGAGGAAATCCCGATGAACCGTCGACTTCTGCTCCTGATCGCCAGCCTCATTCCCGGCCTGGCCGCCGCCGAAGGCTGTGACGTGCTGACGCGATCGCAAAGCGCTGCCGTTCCCGTGGTCGAGACTCACAGCTGTTATGAATACGAAGGCATGCCGGTCAATGCCATCGATTGGTCCTGCAGCAATGAGAGCAAGGACATGCTGGCCAGCACCAAGAAAAAGGTCGAACAGTGCGCCGATCACTATCAAGCGTCCTGCGTCGCCACGCTGACCCAGGAGTCCCTGGCCAACCCACACTCCACCAGCAAGGACAAGAACAGCACGTCACTGAACATTCCCGACAGCGCCAAGGTCACCACCTATTACTACGATGCCCAGCACATTGACCAGGCCAGGATCGATTGCGAGTCCGGTGGCGGACACTGGAAAGCCAGGTAGCGGCGAAAATTAAATGAACCCCGCGATTGCACGGCCACCTAACTGACTGACTATCAGGAGGTGGCTCATGCAAATAGAAACGCTATGGATCGTATCGGCGGCAGTGCTGCTGGCGCTTGAATTGTGGGCGATCAACCGGGTGCGCAAAAGCGCAGGGAACGCCAGCAACAAGGGGGTATGGATGGTGCTGATCGTGTTTGTGCCATTGATTGGCCTGGTACTGTGGGCCCTGGCAGGGCCCAAGCACGTTGCCCAGGCGTAATTCGGCGATTGGCGTCCTGGTGCCGGTTCGTCAGAAGTTCGCCGGGGTGTTCGCACTGATGATTTCCGCCTCATCCGCGCCGATGTTCCTGAACCGGTGCGGCAATGTCGTGGGGAAATAGTACCCGTCACCGGCATTGAGCACGCTGATCTGCCCGTCCACCGTCAGCTCGACGGTGCCACGGGTGACCAGCCCGCACTCTTCGCCTTCGGAATGCACGATCGGCTCTTCACCGGAACTGGCGCCCGGCGCGTATTGTTCGCGCAGTAGTCGCATCTGCCGGCTCGGCACGGACGCGCCGATCAGCAGCAGGCGCAGGCCGTGGCGGCCGAGGTCAGGCTGCTCGTTGGCGCGGAACACGTATTGATGCTCGCGTGGCGGTTGATCGAAGGTGAAGAAGTCGGCCAGGGACATGGGAATGCCTTCAAGCAGCTTTTTCAGCGAGCTGACGGAAGGACTGACGCGATTCTGTTCGATCAGGGAAATGGTGGCATTGGTGACGCCGCTACGCCGGGCCAGCTCGCGCTGGGACAGCTTGTAGCTTTCGCGTACTAATTTGAGTCGTGAGCCCGTGTCCATGACAGCCTTATGTGCTTGGTACGCAAGGGTAATGGGGGTGGAGAGCAGGCGTAGATCGCGCCGTTTTCCGGTCCCGGAAACGTTAAAGGCGGCTATTAAATCACGTTTGTGGGTGTTGCTGTAGGAGCTGCCGCAGGCTGCGATCTTTTGATCTTTTGATCGTCAAAAGCAAGATCAAACGATCGCAGCCTGCGGCAGCTCCTACAGGAGTACGGGGTGTTTCAGGTAAAAAGCCGGCAGTACCTGATTGGGGTGCCTGCCGGTGAGGTAAAGTCTAGATGCCGAAACGGTCTCGCAGCGAGTAGTACACGGCGCCGAGGGCGGTCAACGGAGCCGAGAAGGTGCGCCCGCCGATCATCGGCATGTGCGGCAAGGATGCAAACGCGTCAAACCGCTCGGCGTCGCCGCGGATCATTTCCGAGATCAGTTTACCGGCCAGGTGCGAGCACGTAACGCCGTGACCACTGTAGCCTTGCATGTAGTAGGCGTTTTTCTCGATACGGCCGAATTGCGGCATGCGCGACATGGTCAGCAGGAAATTGCCGGTCCAGCGGTAGTCGATCTTCACATCCTTCAACTGCGGGAAGGTCTTGAGGATCTTCGGGCGGATCAGTTGTTCGATGTCGTCCGGCTCACGGGCGCCGTAGACCACGCCGCCGCCGTAGAGCAGGCGGTTGTCGCGGGTCAGGCGGTAGTAATCGAGCAGGTAGTTGCAGTCTTCGACGCAATAGTTGTTGGTGATCAGGCTGCGGGCAACTTTTTCCGGCAACGGCTCGGTCACGACGATTTGCGAACCGCACGGCATGCTCTTGCTGGTTACGCGGTTGTCGAGGCCCTGTGGCAGGTAGGCGTTACCGGCGATCAGCAGGTACTTGGCCTTTACCACGCCTTTGGCGGTGCGCACGGTGATCGGCTCACCGTAGGTGATTTCCACCGCCGCCGATTGCTCGTAGATCTTGCCACCCAGGCCGATGATCGCCGAGGCTTCGCCGAGGGCCAGGTTCAGCGGATGAATGTGCCCGCCCTGCATGTCCAGCAGGCCACCGACGTAGGCATTGGAACCCACTTCGCGCTTGATGTCGGCCGCGTCGAGCATTTTCAGATTCTTGTTGCCGTAGCGCTCCCAGCTCTTCTTCTGCTCGGCCAGGCCCTTGAGTTGCTTTTTGTTCATCGCAGCGAAGATGCCACCGGGACGGTAGTCGCACTGGATGTCGTAGTGCTGTATGCGCTGACGAATGATGTCCGCGCCTTCGAAGATCATGCTGCCGAGGATTTCGGCGGTCTTGTCGCCGTAGCGCTCTTCGATGACATCGACGTCGCGGCTGTAGGAGTTGACCAATTGGCCGCCGTTGCGACCACTGGCGCCGAAGCCGACCTTGGCCGCTTCGAGCACGGTGACGCTATAGCCCGCTTCGGCGAGGAACAGCGCCGAGGACAGGCCGGTGTAGCCGGCGCCGATCACGCAGACGTCGCAGTCCACCGCCCCTTCCAGTACCGGGAAATCACCGGTGAAGTTGCGAGTGGCGGCGTAGTAGCTATTAACATGTGCTTGTTTCATAGGTTTCTCCGATGGGCACCGGCAAGAGGCCGGTGACCGTCGCTTCTTTATAGGTCTTAGAGCTTGATCCAGGTCGCCTTGAGTTCGGTGTACTTGTCGAACGCGTGCAGCGATTTGTCCCGACCGTTACCCGACTGCTTGAACCCGCCGAACGGCGCGGTCATGTCGCCGCCGTCGTACTGGTTGACCCAGACGCTGCCGGCACGCAGGCCACGGGCGAAGGTGTGGGCCTTGCTCAGGTTGCTGGTCCACACGCCGGCGGCCAGGCCGAAGATGCTGTCGTTGGCGATCGCCAGGGCTTCTTCAGCGGTGTCGAAGGTGATGACCGACAGCACCGGGCCAAAAATTTCTTCCCGGGCGATGGTCATGGCGTTGGTCACGCCGTCGAAAACCGCCGGCTCCACATACAGGCCACCGGTTTCTTCGAGGGTGCGCTGGCCGCCCGCGATCAACTCGGCGCCCTGTTCCCTGCCGATATCGATGTAGCGCAATACGTTGTCCAGTTGACGCTGGTCGACGACCGCGCCGACGGTGGTCGAAGGATCAAGCGCATGCCCCGGCTTCCAGGCTTGCAGGGCTTCCACCAACAATGGCATGAACTGCTCGCGGATCGAACGCTCCACCAGCAAGCGCGAACCGGCGGTGCAGACTTCGCCCTGGTTGAAGGCAATGCCGCTGGCTGCCGCTTGTGCCGCCGCGCGCAGGTCCGGCGCATCGGCAAACACCACGTTCGGACTCTTGCCCCCCGCTTCTGCCCAGACGCGTTTCATGTTGCTTTGCCCGGCGTAGATCATCAGTTGCTTGGCAATCGCCGTGGAGCCGGTGAAGGCCAGCACGTCGACGTCCATGTGTAACGCCAGCGCCTTGCCGACGGTGTGACCGTAGCCCGGCAAGACGTTGAAAACACCTTTCGGGATGCCCGCTTCCAGTGCCAGCTGCGCGATGCGAATGGCCGTCAGCGGCGACTTTTCCGAAGGCTTGAGGATGAACGAGTTACCTGCCGCCAGGGCCGGGGCGAATTTCCAGCTGGCCATGATCAGCGGGAAGTTCCACGGCACGATGGCCGCGACCACGCCGGCCGGTTCGCGCGTCACCAGGCCAAGCTGATCGCGGGGCGTGGCAGCGACTTCGTCGTAGATCTTGTCGATGGCTTCGGCGGTCCAGCGAATCGCGTTGGCGGTCGCCGGAATGTCGACGTTCATCGAGTCGCTGATCGGCTTGCCCATGTCGAGGGTTTCGAGCAGCGCGAGCTCTTCCTGGTTGGCCAGGATCAAGTCGGCGAAGCGGATCAGCACGCGCTTGCGCTCGGCCGGAGCCAGGTTGGCCCAGACGCCGGATTCGAAGGTGCGACGGGCAACGGCGACGGCGGCGTTGGCATCGGCTTCGTCGGTGCTGGCCACATTCGCCAGGAAACGACCGTCCACCGGGCTGATGCATTCGAACGTGGCGCCGCTGGCGGCTGCGCAGTATTGGCCGTCGATGAAGGCGCGGCTTTCGATGTTGAGGGACTGGAAGCGTTGCTCCCAGTCGCTGCGAGTGATTGTCATGGTTGTGACTCGACGCAGGGGAATATTGGATATCGGTGTGTCAGACGATGGGTGCTGACTGATCGACCGCCTTCGCTGGCAAGCCCGCTCCTACAGTTGCTCTATGCCGTTCATAGATGCCGCGCCCGACACACAACCCTGTAGGAGCTGGCTTGCCAGCGAAGGCTGTGCATCAGGCGACATCGACGAATCAGACGGTATGCAAGTACCAGTTGTACTCAAGGTCGGAGATGGAGTTCTCGAACTCGGCCAGCTCGCTTTCCTTGCACGCCACGAACACGTCGATGTACATCGGGTCGATATAACGGGCCATGACTTCGCTGTCGTCCAGCTCGCGCAGGGCATCACGCAGGTTGTTCGGCAGGCTCTGTTCGTTCTGCTCGTAGCTGTTGCCTTCCACCGGGGCGCCCGGTTCGATCTGGTTGGTCAGGCCGTGGTGCACGCCGGCCAGAACCGAAGCCATCAACAGGTACGGGTTGGCGTCGGCACCGGCCACGCGGTGCTCGATGCGCACGGCGTCCGGTGAACCGGTCGGTACGCGAACCGCTACGGTACGGTTGTCGACGCCCCAGCTCGGAGAGTTCGGCACGTAGAACTGCGCGCCGAAACGACGGTAAGAGTTGACGTTCGGGCAAAGGAACGCCATCTGCGCTGGCAGGGTCTCGAGCACACCGCCGATCGCGTGACGCAGCGCGGCGTTCTGCTCGGGATCCTCGCTGGCGAAGATGTTGTTGCCTTCCTTGTCGAGAATCGAAATGTGCACGTGCAGACCGTTACCCGCCTGGCCTGGGTACGGCTTGGCCATGAAGGTGGTGTCCATCTCGTGGTCGTAGGCGATGTTTTTCACCAGACGCTTGAGCAACACCGCGTAGTCGCAGGCCTTTATAGGGTCGGCCACGTGGTGCAGGTTGACTTCGAACTGCGCCGGGGCGCTTTCCTTGACAATGGCGTCAGCCGGGATGCCCTGCTCTTTCGCGCCTTCGAGGATGTCCTGCAGGCAGTCGACGTATTCGTCGAGGTCGTCGATCAGGTACACCTGGGTCGACATCGGACGCTTGCCGGACACCGGCGAACGCGGCGACTGTGGACGACCGTTCACGTTGTCCTGGTCGATCAGGTAGAACTCCAGTTCGAACGCGGCGCAGATGGTCAGGCCCATGTCGTCGAACTTGCGCACCACATTAGCCAACACTTCGCGCGGGTCGGCGAAGAACGGCTGGCCTTCGAGTTCGTGCATGGTCATCAGCAGTTGCGCGGTTGGGCGCTTCTGCCATGGCTCGATGCTCAGGGTGCCAGGGATCGGATAGCAGATCCGGTCGGAGTCGCCAATGTCCAGGCCCAGGCCGGTGCTTTCCACCGTGGAGCCATTGATGTCCAGCGCAAACAGGGACGCCGGCAGGTTGATGCCTTTCTCGTAAACCTTATGAAGACTGGTGCGTTCGATGCGCTTGCCGCGCACCACACCGTTCATATCCGCAATCAGAAGGTCGACGTACAAAACCTCAGGATATTTCTTAAGGAATGCGTTTGCTTCGTTGAGTTGAACGGTACGCAGAGGGACCGACATGATGCACCTATTAGCTGTTAATTATTATGTTCACCGCCCTTTCACGTAGCCAGTCAATCCGAAAGGCAAAGTGAAGTCAATAGCGAACACTCAGCCTTTAAGCGTTTATTTTCGGGCCTCTCAGAGGCACGAGAGTGCCAGATCATCCTTGAAACACGCGTAAATCCTCGTCTTCAGACGTGCGGCGTTTAGAATTTTTTACATGAGAGTTGTTAATTAAAATCAACAAGGCTAAGCTCCGGAAAAGCTCGTTCAAGTGTGAAACTTCGAGGTGATAAAAATGGCATTCAAGCCATTGATCGGCGTTACTGCATGCGTCAAACAGATTGGCCTGCACCCCTACCACATCAGCGGTGACAAGTACTTGCGTGCTGTCAGCGTTGCCGCGCTGGGGCTGCCCGTGGTCATTCCTTCCCTGGGCGACCTGACCGAAATCGAAGACCTGCTACCGCAGCTCGACGGTCTGTTGCTGACCGGCTCGCCGTCGAATGTGGAGCCCTTCCACTATCAAGGCCCCGCCAGCGCTCCCGGCACCGAACACGATCCCCAGCGGGATCAAACCACCCTCCCCCTGATTCGCGCGGCGATTGCCGCCGGCGTTCCGGTGCTCGGCATCTGCCGCGGCTTTCAGGAGATGAACGTGGCGTTCGGTGGCAGCCTGCATCAGAAGGTCCATGAACTGCCCGGCTTGCTCGATCATCGTGAAGCCGACCATCCCGACCTCGCGGTGCAATACGCACCGGCGCACGCCGTCGATGTGCAGCCCGGTGGTGTGTTCCAGGCGCTGGACCTGCCCCCGCAGTTCCAGGTCAATTCGATTCACAGCCAGGGCATCGACCGACTCGCGCCCGGCCTGCGCGCCGAAGCACTCGCGCCGGACGGCTTGATCGAAGCGGTCTCGGTGGAGCACAGCAAGGCCTTTGCCCTCGGCGTGCAATGGCACCCGGAATGGCAGGTCCTTGAAAACCCGCCGTACCTGAAAATTTTCCAGGCGTTTGGTGACGCATGCCGACAACGGGCGGCGCTGCGTAACGCACGCTGACGTAACAATCGATCAATCCATTTACTGCCCCCGTGGGTGGCGGGCGAGCCTTTGCGCGCCCGCCGCCCACGACAACAACACACTGCAATAACAACAAGTACCGCAGCCAGGAAGGCGGCACCGGATAAACCCGGACGGGGCATCCAGCGCAATCCCCTGTAGGAGCTGGCGAAGCCTGCGATCTTTTGATCTTGATTTTGAAAAGCAAAGTCAAAAGATCGCAGGCTTCGCCAGCTCCTACAGGGATCGCGACCCACTGACCGCTCGGGTTTGCAATCAACTATTAAGCCAGGCCGCGTTGGCCCGGCGAACGAAACCTGTTGGGAGTTTCACATGGCAAACGCCTCCAGCATCTACAGGAAGGCTCTTGAAGGTCACCAGGCACCGAAAAAGGTGTTGGTGAAAGTCGACCGCGTCACCAAGAAGTTCGACGAGACCACCGCAGTGGACGATGTGTCCCTGGAAATCCATCAGGGTGAAATCTTTGCCCTGCTCGGTGGTTCCGGTTCCGGTAAATCGACGCTGCTGCGCATGCTCGCCGGCTTCGAGCGCCCGACTGAAGGGCGCATCCTGCTCGACGGCGTGGACATCACCGACATGCCGCCGTACGAGCGGCCGATCAACATGATGTTCCAGTCCTATGCCCTGTTCCCGCACATGACCGTGGCGCAGAACATCGCCTTCGGCCTCAAGCAGGACCGGTTGCCCGCCAGTGAAATCGATGCCCGCGTCGAAGAAATGCTGCGCCTGGTGCACATGACCCAGTACGCCAGGCGCAAGCCGCATCAGTTGTCCGGCGGTCAGCGTCAGCGCGTGGCATTGGCCCGCTCCCTGGCCAAACGTCCAAAGCTGTTGCTGCTCGACGAACCGATGGGTGCGCTGGACAAAAAACTGCGCTCACAAATGCAGCTGGAGCTGGTCGAGATCATCGAGCGCGTCGGCGTGACCTGCGTCATGGTGACCCACGACCAGGAAGAAGCCATGACCATGGCCCAGCGTATTGCGATCATGCACCTGGGCTGGATCGCCCAGATCGGCAGCCCGGTGGACATCTATGAAGCGCCAGTCAGCCGCATGGTCTGCGAATTCATCGGCAACGTGAACGCCTTCGAAGGCACCGTGGTGGAAGACCTGGAAGGTCACGCGATCATTCACAGCACGGATCTGGAGCAGAAGATCTACGTCGGTCACGGCGTCAGCACCTCGGTGCAGGACAAGTCGATCACCTACGCCATTCGCCCGGAAAAACTGCTGGTCAGCACCACCAAGCCCGACACCCGCTACAACTGGTCCAGCGGCACCGTGCATGACATCGCCTACCTCGGCGGCCACTCGGTGTTCTACGTCAAGCTGCCTGGTGGCAAGGTCGTGCAATCGTTCATGGCCAACGCCGAACGCCGTGGCGCACGTCCGACCTGGGACGATCAGGTCTACGTGTGGTGGGAAGACGACAGCGGCGTGGTACTGCGCGCATGAGAACCTTCAATCAGCAATTCCTGCGCCTGGTGCCCAGCGGACGAAAACTGGTCATCGGCATCCCGTTCCTGTGGCTGTGCCTGTTCTTCATGCTGCCGTTTTTCCTGGTGATGAAGATCAGCTTCTCGGAAGCAGCCCTGGCCATTCCGCCCTACTCGGAGATCTACACTTACGCCGAGCAGAAATTCAATCTGCTGCTCAACATCGGCAACTACACGTTGCTGGGCGAAGATGAGCTGTACCTCTCGGCTTACCTGGGTTCGTTGAAGGTTGCGCTGTTCAGTACGCTGATGTGCCTGGTGATCGGTTTTCCGATGGCCTATGCCATTACCAAGGCAAGCAAGGAAGCACAGAACGTGCTGATGCTGCTGATTATGATGCCGACCTGGACCGCGATCCTGATCCGCGTTTATGCGTGGATGGGCATCCTCAGCAACAACGGCCTGCTCAACGGCTTTTTGATGTGGACCGGGCTGACCGATCACCCGATCGAGATCCTCAACACCAACACCGCCGTCTATATAGGGGTCGTTTACGCTTACCTGCCGTTCATGATCCTGCCGCTGTACGCCAACCTGGTCAAACACGACCAGAGCCTGCTGGAAGCGGCATCGGATTTGGGTTCGAGCACCTTCAACAGCTTCTGGAAAATCACCGTGCCGTTGGCCAAGAACGGCATCATCGCCGGGTGCATGCTGGTGTTCATTCCGGTGGTCGGTGAGTTCGTGATTCCGGAGCTGTTGGGCGGTCCCGAGACCCTGATGATCGGCCGAGTGCTGTGGCAGGAGTTCTTCAATAACCGCGACTGGCCGGTGGCGTCCGCCCTGGCGGTGGTGATGCTGTTGATTCTGATCGTGCCGATTCTGCTGTTCAACCGCAGCCAGGCCAAAGAGATGGAGGCACGGGGATGAAACGCTTCGGATTTTCAAAGTTCATGCTGATTTTCGGCCTGTCGTTTATCTACCTGCCGATGCTGATCCTGGTGATCTACTCGTTCAACGCCTCCAAGCTGGTGACGGTGTGGGGTGGCTGGTCGTTCAAATGGTACGCCGGCCTGCTCGACAACTCGCAACTGATGGGCTCGGTGGTGCGTTCGCTGGAAATCGCCTGCTACACCGCGATTGCAGCGGTGGCGCTGGGGACATTGGCAGCATTCGTGCTGACCCGCGTCACGCGCTTCAAGGGCCGCACGCTGTTCGGTGGCCTGGTGACCGCGCCGCTGGTGATGCCGGAAGTGATCACCGGTCTGTCGTTGTTGCTGCTGTTCGTGGCGATGGCGCAGTTGATCGGCTGGCCGATGGAGCGTGGCATCGTCACGATCTGGATCGCCCACACCACGTTTTGTGCCGCCTACGTTGCAGTGGTAGTCTCCGCGCGCCTTCGCGAGCTGGACCTGTCCATCGAGGAAGCGGCCATGGACCTGGGTGCGAAACCGTTCAAGGTGTTTTTCCTGATCACCATCCCGATGATCGCGCCGTCACTGGCGGCCGGCGGCATGATGTCGTTTGCCCTGTCGCTGGATGACCTGGTATTGGCAAGCTTCGTCTCGGGCCCGGGTTCCACCACCCTGCCGATGGAAGTGTTCTCGGCGGTGCGCCTGGGCGTGAAGCCGGAGATCAATGCCGTGGCCAGCCTGATCCTGTTGGCCGTGTCGATCGTGACCTTCATGGTCTGGTACTTCAGCCGTCGTGCCGAAGCCAGCCGTAAACGGGCGATCCAGGAAGCGATGGACCAGACCGCCAGCGAATCCTGGCAACAACCGAAAAAGCCAATGGTCGGAGCAACGGCCTAGCACCACCCCCTGTAGGAGCGAGCATGCTCGCGATGGACGTCAACGATGTCGCGGGAAACCTGAATCAACGCGGCGTCCTTGAGTTTTTCGTCGGAACGCCGCCCGGAGCAGGCTCGCTCCTACAAGGATTTGAATAAGAAAAGATATGGAGTTGTACCGATGAAAATGTTTGGCAGGACTCTGCTGACACTGTCCTTATTGGGCGCGATCGCCTCGGGCGCCCAGGCCAATGACAAGGTTCTGCGCGTCTATAACTGGTCGGATTACATTGCCCCGGACACCGTCAAGAAGTTCGAAGACGAGACCGGCATCCGCGTGACCTACGATGTCTTCGACAGTAACGAAACCCTTGAAGCTCGCCTGCTGGCGGGTAAGTCCGGCTACGACATCGTCGTGCCGTCCAACAGTTTCCTGGCCAAGCAGATCAAGGCCGGGGTCTATCAGGAGCTGGACAAGTCGAAGCTGCCCAACTGGCAGAACCTCAATCCGGTGCTGCTGAAAAACGCCTCCGCCAGCGACCCGGACAACGCCCATGCCTTCCCGTACATGTGGGGCTCGATCGGCATCGGTTTCAACCCGCAGAAGGTCAAGGAAGTGCTTGGCGCCAACGCCCCGACCAACTCCTGGGACCTGCTGTTCAAACCGGAAAATGCTGAAAAACTCAAAGCCTGCGGCATCAGTTTCCTCGACTCGCCCACGGAGATGATCCCGGCCGCCCTGCACTACCTGGGCTACCCGGTGAACGACAAGGACAAGGCGCACATCGCCGAAGCCGAAGCACTGTTCATGAAAATCCGCCCATCGGTGGCGTACTTCCATTCCTCGAAGTACATCTCGGACCTGGCCAACGGCAACATCTGCGTGGCCGTCGGTTACTCCGGCGATGTGCTGCAGGCCAAGGCTCGCGCCCAGGAAGCCGGGGACAAGGTGAAGATCGACTACAGCATCCCGAAAGAAGGCGCCGGCAGTTTCTACGACATGGTCGCCATCCCGCGCGATGCCGCCAACGTCGAGAACGCCTACCTGTTCATGAACTTCCTGATGCGCCCGGACATCATTGCCGAGATCACCAACAACATCGGCTACAGCAACGCCAATGCGGCCGCAACGCCGTTGGTGGATGAGGCGATTCGCAATGAGCCGGGCTCGTATCCGCCCGAAGCGGTGATGGCAACCTTGTATGCCATTCCTGACCAGCCGATTGCGGTACAGCGGATCATGACCCGGGGTTGGACCAAGGTGAAACTCGGCCAGTAACCCTACTGAGGATCGTTCCCACGCGCTGCGTGGGAACGATCACATCGCAGCACCATTACATTCATGCAGCGCCTTACCACCGCTGCATCCCTCACCTGGCTCCTCGGTTAAGGTGAAGTTTGGCGCCCTCGGGCGCCTTTTTTTTGGATCAAACACCGCCCAACGGCCACTCGGCCAACGCCCGATAGCGGCCCTTGTGCGATTCGAACAACGCAAAGCGATCAGCACGCAGGACAAACTCGGGTGGCGTGGCGGACTCCGGCACCGGCGCCCGATAGTCACGCGCCAGGGTCAAATGCGGGCGAAATTCCCGTGGCGCATCTTCCAGGCCAAAGGGCAACATGGCCTGCTCCAGGTCATACACCAGCCGCAACAACGCGGGCGATGCCTGCCCGGGTGCCAACACCAAGACCCCTGCCCTGCGCCAGACATCCAGTCGATCGAGCTCCACGGTCAAGCGTTCGCCCGGCGTTCGCACAGACGCGGCAGCCGTGCAGATATCGGCAATCTGCGCGATCGCGACCGCCCCCAGAAACTTCAAGGTCAAATGAAAGTTCTCGACCGGCACCGCACGCCCGCTGCGCAGTTGCAAGGCGCTGCGCCACTGGGCGATGGCCTTGCGTTGCGCCGGCGCGCAGCCGAGCGCGAAAAACAAGCGCTTGAACGGCTCATGGGTTTCGTCATTCATGCCAGATATCTCTGCCGGAAATAACCTGAGTCTACAACCTGCAAGGCCGCTTCTGGCGTCTGCCGGCATGCACGTTATAGTTGATGCAAGCGAACCAACCGGAGGGAAGCATGCGACAGATCCTCAGTAAGGAACCCTGGTGGGCCAAGCCCCCTGAACCCGGTCAGGACGAGCTCAAGCTGGAATGGGGCTGGCTGGTGCATTACAGCGAAGGCGAGCCGCGTTTCGAGTTTGTCCGCGAGCGACCGACCGATGACGAAATCCGCAACCGCAAGAGTTGCCGGATCACCCCGGCGGCGGAGTGAGCCAGCGGTTCGGATCAAGCCTTCACGATCATTTCGAAACCGCCGAAAATCATCCTTTGACCGTCGAATGGCATGGGATTGACGTCCGGTTGCACCCGCGGATCGCTCATCAGTTTCGCCATCCCGGCGTCGCGCGTGGGCTTGTCCGGCCAGACGATCCAGGAAAACACCACGGTTTCGTCCTCTTTTAGTTTCACCGCCATGGGAAACGAGGTCACCTTGCCGTCAGGCACGTCGTCGCCCCAGCACTCGGCGAGGCTGAGCGCGCCGTTCTCGATGAAAATGGCAGCGGCCATCTCGGCGTGCTTGCGGAATTTTTCGCGGTTGGCAGTGGGTACGGCAATGACAAAGCCATCAACATAGGACATGAGATTCTCCTTGGGTCATGGGTTGATCTGTTGATTAGTCGACTGGGTCGGGCTCCAATCGACAGACCCTGGGTCCGTACCGACCGACGGTTGGGCGCTTTGCGCCAGGCTCCCCTCTATCTGCGAGGCCATGTACAAGGTGCCTGCCATCACGCCGGTGGTCGGGTTCTGCAGCAGCTTGGTCCAGGCCTTGTCGAATGTGTTGCCCAGGCTGCTGCGGATCAACGCTTCGCTGTCCGGTCGGTCGTTGGCCTGGATGATCGCCCGAACGCCCGCAACGCCGACGGAAATCAACGCGCCGGCCAACTTGCCCGCTGCCGCCGCAACCGCGCTGGCCGCCCCGCGCGGGGCCATCTCGGCTTCAATGCGTTGACTGGCGCGCTTGGCTACCGGTGCCATGGCAGTGTCCGTCGAGCCTACACCCTTGTCGCCACCGGCTTTGTGGACCTTGTCGACCAGCGCGGCGTACGCCGGCAACGCGCTCAACTGCTCAGCGTGCACCACCTGGAACAGCGAGGCGTCCCTGGCGGGTGGCGGCCCGAGGGCAATCGCGGGAATTTTGCGGATGCGACCATTGAGCTGAGCCATCGGCACGCCATGACGCTGGGAAATTTTCTGCAGTTCTTCCTTCATTATGTCCAGGTAGAACGCCGCTGCCAGGGTGAGAATCGCATCCGGATCCACTTCAAGCGCCGCCGGAGCCAGCACCTTTTCCTGGTACTTCTCCAGCAGATACGCTGCCAGGCGTTTCTCCGTGGCATCCTGCTCGCCCTTGGCACTGATGGTGTACCAACTGACCTTCATCGATAACCATTCCTGGGTCCAGTAACTGCTGAACCAGGGGATGAAGTTTTCTTCGGTCAGCTGATATACCCGGGTGCGCCAGTAATCCATGGCGCCGTGGGCGTAGATTTTGGCCTGTTCGGTGGCCGACTGCGACGCATCGATAATCTCCCGATCCACCTGCTGCCAGGTGCTTGGAGAAATCATGATTTGCGGCACCTCCACCGGCGCAGGCGGAGCCGTGACGCATCCCGCCAACACTACCAGCACGGCGACGATCAGCGAACGAAGGTTCAAGATCGCGGCTCCTGAAGTGTGAGCCGAACGGGAGGTTCGGCGCTCTGAGGCCCCTGGTTTGAGTATAGGTGGCGGCGGTTAGCCGCTCAGAATTGATGGTGCTCTTGAGGCCGCCATCGCGGGCAAGCCCGCTCCCACAATGGTTACAGGTGTACACAACAATCGTGTTCCAACCCAATCCCCTGTAGGAGCGGGCTTGCCCGCTATGGGGCCTTCAGAAACACCCACAACGTCAGACCATCACTCCCATCGATATTCACCATCGCCACGATTGCCTTCCGCCAGCCGACCGTCAGCGTAGGATCAACTTCAACCCAACACAAAACCCTGTAGCGGAGGGTAGAACCATGCTGATCCATCTCCTGACCTGCCTGGCCCTGACGGCCTTCACGTTAAGCGTATTCGGCTGGTTCTTTCTCTCTGAGGAGCGCACGTCATGATCACCAACGTCACCTTGGCCGTGAGCTTTCCGGTGTTCGGCAACAACTACTACTCGCAGCAATTCGAGTCTCGTAAGGTATTGACCCTGATGTTCGACGAAAAATTCGAGGCACTGCTGATTCCGGCAGCCGGTCATCACTTCAATAACGAAGTCATCGGTCTCAACGATCAGTTCCGCTTTCTCAATGACGTATTGGCCGAGCACCTGCTGGCAACCGAAGTCGCCTCTAGCGCCCGCCGGCATCAATACTTCTGAGAAGCTGACCCAGCCCCTCGGCAAAACAGGTCGGCTTTTCCAACGAAAAATGCCTCAGCAATCGACTGTTTTCGGCGCGCGAGTGCCTGATGTCACCGGATCGCGGCGCATCGTAGGTCAGCGAAAGCGGCCAACCCAGCAGTTCGCCCAGCATCGTCGCCAGATCGTTCAAGCTGGTGGAGCGGTTAAACCCGACATTGATCGGTTCATTACGCGGTTTTGATTCAGTGACCGCCTGTACCAGGATCTTGACCAGATCATTGACATAGACGAAGTCCCTTGTTTGCTCTCCATCACCATAAACGGTGATGGGGAGTTTTTTTTGTGCCCGTTCGCTGAAAATACTGATGACGCCGGAATAAGGCGACGAAGGATCCTGGCGCGGTCCATAAATATTGAAGAAGCGCAGGATGATCGGTTCCAGTCCGTGTTGGCGTCGATAGAAATCAAGGAAGTGTTCGCTGGCCAGCTTGTCGGCGGCATAGGGCGTCAGGGGATTTTTTGGCGTGTCTTCATTGATCGCGGTGCCTTCGCCGTTGTTGCCGTAAATCGCCGCGCTGGAGGCGTAGACCACTCGTTTTATACCCGCCTCGCGCATGGCTTCACAGATATTGAGCGTGCCGACGAAGTTGCTCTGGTGCGTGGCGATCGGGTCGTCGACCGAGGCCTGCACCGACGCCACCGCCGCCAGGTGGACCACCGCGGTACAGTCTTTCATGGCGCGCGCCACCGTCGGCGCATCGGCGACGTCGCCCACGACCAACGTCAGATGACAACGATCAATCGGCAAATTGGATAATTTTCCGGTGGAAAGATCGTCCAGGACCCGAACGCTGTAACCGTGTTCGAGCAGGGCTTCGACAAGGTGCGAGCCGATGAAGCCGGCGCCACCGGTAACCAGAATTCGCTCAGCAGTCATCATTATTGAGCCTCCGATACGCGGATGCTGGGGTTTTGTGGTCGATCCATTGCAATCAAGTCCCCTAATTGGTTGATGAACTCACGGCTGTCACTGAGCAGTTGTGGCCAGTCAGTGGGAAAACGAACATTCAACGGCAATTGATCAATGCGCCAACGAGGCGACAGCGGCTGATCAAACCGCGCGGCGACCTGCAAGCCCATTTCGCTGGCAGCGAACGGCCCGCGCAATACTGTTGGCGTGCGACCGGCGCTGTCGACTGCCTGGACCACATGAGCGCTCAACCACTCGCCGTCCGGCATGCGTACCCGCAGCGGTTGACCAATAGCGGCGTAGCTGATGTTCAACGGTTCCAGATAAATCCACAGCAGCGGGTCTTCCAGTCGCTCGATGCGCATCAGCAATGTGCCAGCACCGACGTTCTCGCCGGGATTGACCAGTACTTCCGCCACGCGTCCACTTTGCGCGGCGTTGATCGGTAGCGCGGCAAGGCGAGTCTTCAACCACTGTTGCTCGGCCTGCTGTTGGATAACATCGCGCTCAACGCTCAACGGCGCCTGGTTAGCCAATTGTTCACGGCGCTCGAATGCCAGCAGGTCCGCCCTGAAACCGTCGAGTTCGGATTTGGCCGTCAACACTTCACCGGGAGACACGGCACCTCGATAAACCAGGTCTTCGAGCACCTTCACCCGCTCCTGCGCGCGGCCTATGCGGGTCTGCAGCAATGCCCGTTCACTGCCGCCCAATTTGGTATTGAGCGCAGGCTTGGTATTGGTCGGCATGGCGGCCAGTTGCGATAGCCTGGCGCGCCATTCCGGGTTGTCGAGATTCACCAGGGGCTGGTCAGCCCGGACCTGATCACCGGCCTTGACGAACAGTTGCTCGACCCGACCGGTATCACGCGCACGCACCTCAAGAATCGGCAGGCGCAACTGCGCCGGCGCATCGATCATCAGCATGCCGTAGGCCAACTTGCCACCTAGCCAGATCAACGGGCTGGCGACCAACAGCAGGATCAGGTACCAGCGCACGCGGAACGCCATGCGTTTGCCCGGCGCGTAGAGTACGGTCAAACCCTGCTCCTGAGTCGGACTCAATTCTTTACGACTATCGAAACGAATCTTCATGACGGCTCACCGTTTTGGAAAGTCTCGCCAGGCTTGCCAGTCGATGCCGGCAATCCCCAGGGGTTGCAGTTGCTCACGCCAGACATTGCTCTGGTGTTGCAACTGTTCGGTCGACGCGCCGGCCCAGGATTCCGTGGCATCCAGTTGCGGCTCTGTGCTTTGGGCGAGGCGAAATTGCAGTTCGGGCCAGCGCCGGGCAATCTGCTCTGCCATCCGAGCGCTGTTTTTCGGGTTGCGGGTGTAGATCATCAGGCTGACCTGACGTACGCCAGCGTCAGGCAGCCCGCATGGCACGCAGGTCTGTCCGGCCTTGGTGACCGCGAACCAGCGATGATGGCTGGAAATCTCGACCGGCCATGGGCTCTCCCGGGAAGCCAAGCGCAACGTGTCGAGCAGGTCCTGCAAGCGCTGATCGGGTACCGGCACGCCCAGTTGCTCGACTTCCAGGTCCAGGTGCAGACTGCTGAAGGGCAGTCCCTTGAACTTGCCCAGCAAATCGGTGAGTTGATGGCGTTCCTGCGGCTTGAGCCACTCCGGGTCGCCGAGTAACAGACTCACTTGTATGCCTTGGTTGGCCGCCTCCGGCAGCAACTGCTCCAGGCGTTGGCGCGTCGCGGCCAGGTCCTTGATCTGGGTGCCCTTGAGGCCAAGATAGATCTTGTCCATCCCCGCCTTGCGCAGTGCACCCAGTTCACCCGCCCGTTGCCCGGGATCGAGCAACGCCTCGCTGTCCCAGACATAGCTGGCCTGGGACCACTTTTGCGATTGCGCCGCTTCAAGCGTCATGGGCAGTACCGCCAGCATCATAGGGGGCATCCACAGCGTCAGGGCCAGGAGTAAGGTTCGCATGTCAAAACCTCGTGGCGCGCCTGAGCACCCACCACGGTGCCATCGAGCTCTCTTCATGGCCGCGACGCAGTATCTCGTTAAGCATGGCCACCACGCTCCAGCACCGCAGGAGCAGCATGAACAACGGAAAGAACGGCACCAGCAGCCCCAGCACCATGTCTTGTCGAGGCCGGTCCGACACCATCACCAACATCGCCGTGAACATCAACAGGGTGATCAACAGATACAGCAGATAGATCAGCGCGAACAGAAACAACAGCGTCTTGCCCGGCAGAATGAACAGCGCCAGCAGGGTGTAAATGAAGATGATGAACGGCAGCACCAGCTGAAAGAAGAAGCCGGTGAGCAGAATCATCAGAAAGGTGCGCCAACCCAATAATGTGGGGTTGATATTGTGGTTGTGCTTTCTGATATAGAGAAAAAACAGGTCGCCGTCCCAGCGCAAGCGCTGCATCAGAAACTGGCTCAGCGTCGCCGGTGCATCGGTATGCCCTACCGCTTCGGGCTCGAACGGAATCCTCAGGTCATGCCGCTTGAAGTAACTCTTGATGCGCAACGTCAGGTCCAGATCCTCGGCGGTGTGAGTGTTCCAGCCACCGATCTTCACCAGGAAACTGCGCCGGAACGCGCCAAAGGCCCCGGAAACGTTATTGACCAGGTTCCATTCGGCCAGACCGATCTTCGACATATGAATCGACAGCAGATACTCCAGCGCCTGCATCGCTGTCACCCAGGATCCCCAGACATTGCGCACCCGCAGGCTACCGGCTACCGCAGGCACCTTAGGGTCCTCGAAATGCCGCACGATGGAGGCGACCATGTTGTTGTCGAAGGATGTATCGCCATCGAGCGCCATCACGATTTCGCCGCCTGCAAGCGACAGGCCGGCGTTCAGGGACGACACCCGACCACCCCGCTGCCACTTGGCGATCGGGCGTAAATGACGCTTGGGGTACAACTGCGGGTCTACCTTGAAACTGCGCACGGCATTGAGCGTCGCTTGATTAACCGTGGCCCCATCCACCACCGGGATCATCTCGATGTGGCCACCATAGGTTTGTTCGCACAGGCTCAACAGCGTGGTCTGAACGTCCATGCCTTCGCTATAGCAAGTAATGATGCAAGAGACCTTGGGCCGATAAACACTGATCTTCGGCACGCTGGTGCGCCGACGGGTGAACCAGCGCAACACCCCCAGCATCACGATGATCATCATGGGTAATTCGAAGATCAGAAACGCTGGAAAAAGCATGTAGAACAGACGACTCATTCCGTCCGGCCCCGAGAGCGCGCTCAGTGCCCCCATCAGTTGCTCCAGGAAAGGGCTCATGGTGTATCACCCAACTCACCGGCCATGCGTGCCAGCAAGAGTTCGCCATCTTCTTGATCGAGAATATCCTGAGGTGCGGTGATGCTGATGACGCGCAGGGTAATGTCGCTAACCTCCGGCGCCGAAAACAGCTCCGCGACCCTGCCCAGACGCTGTTTGACGGTTTCCAGGCCCTTCTCGTCGGTATGGGGAAGCATGATCCAGAAGAATTCTTCGGTACTGCGCGAGCAACGGTCCGTTTCCCTGACAGATTCCTTCAATCGATCGGCCACGCTATCTATAAAGGCATGGCCACGTTGTTCGCCCAGGTGCGACAGCGCACCGGCCAGGTTGACGAAGCGCAGGCCGATCAGTGAAAACTCAGGCACCGGGTGGCGACGCACGATCTGCATCTGCCAGGTCAGCAGATTATAGAAATCCTTGCCTCCCAAGAGGTTGAGCTGGCCGAAATGCTCAACAGATTTTTCACTGAACTCCTGGCGGCAGCGGAATCGCCCGGCCTCGGACAGGCGAAAATCCCTGACTTCCCGTATGCGCAACTTGTCGGGTGTGTGTGACAGGCCGCAATCCAGGCAGCGCGCCTGCACCTCGGCATCGACAAAAAAAGCCTGACACGACCGGCAACGATAATTCTCCATCGGGCGGTCGTAATCGCTACCAATGTGGCGCAGCCGATTCAAACAGTTGGGGCACAGCAACACCCCGTCCTTGAGAAATGACTCCTGTGCGCCAACATGACCACAGGTAAAACAATGCAATGAAGGTTGCCGTGCAATGTCCATGGCGTGACATTCGGTACACACATCAATGTAATTGAGGCGGCCCGAACCACAATCCGAACAGAGCCGGACGCGATCCACCAGAACCCCCTCTTCCAGCCAGTCCTGTTGCACCATCAGGCTGAGCCAGACGAACGCGTTGACCTGCTCGCTGTCTGCCAAGGCGTCCAGCAACGGATAACGATAGTGTTGAGGCACCTCCGGATCGCGTAAGGCAAGCAACTGAGCGCCTTCGCGCAACCACAGCCAGGAAAGCACCCGGCTTTCAAAACGTTCGGGGGCCGAGCCTTGTTCGAACAGCCTGAAGCGTTCCTGCCACACGCTCCAGAGCCTTTTTATTTCGCTGGTTTCAACGGGACACGCGCCATCGCCCAAGGCTTCACACCAGCCATCCTGATCACGGCAGCAGAAAATCAGCGTGTAGCGGTAAGGGGCAAGCGTGCGCAATTTTCGTAGCACTTTGCCAGCATACGCGGCTGGCATGTCCAGCAGCACCACATCAAATGCTTCGGCAGCCAGCAAGCTGCCCAGATCGGTAAAGTGCTCAAGCTCTGGAAGATTCAAGCTTGGAACTCTGTTACCGAATATCGCAACCCTGGGGTTTGAAGTCGGCATAACGCACGTCCTCTACAAACAGACAAGTGCGGTTAATTGGAGGAAGGAACACTAGCATCACATCTGCGAAGTGTCAGTTTTTATAGTCAAGTTATTTTTTGACTCGGCCAGCGCCAAAAATTCGTCGCCATTCGTCGTTAATTTCTCAAGCGGTATTCATCAGACAGGCGGTGCCTGCAACACAAACCAATTATTATAAAAAACATTTAAAATCAATAATTTAAACATTATAACCAAGAACAATCCCTATCAATCGAAACTACCGGCAAGCATCGAACATTGATAGTTCCAAACGCCCCAATTGCGACTGAGAGACTCTTCCAATTACTCAGAAAAACTTCCCAACACACTACGACCCATGAATACCGCAATCAATCTTATAAGTTCAAATTTTTTTATATCATCGCAACCAAGACATATAACCAAACTAAAACATATCCGCACACAGTTACAACAATGATACAGCCATTACTTTAATATCAAATCAGGTAAATACAAGTGAATAGGTCGTCAATCAGAAGTACAAACTTCCCGCAGACAGCCACGCAGCCATCGATGCACTGGATCGGCATTCAGTCGGGGATGCCAGATCATGGCCAGGAAAAACGGGGGCAGTGACACTGGCAGTGCAAAGCTGTGCATGCCGGACCGCAGATTGGTGGTGTGCCGCTCGGGCACACTGGCAACAAGATCGCTGGATCGGGCAAGCGCCAGCGCCGTCGAGAATCCGGCGACCATGGTCGCGATGTGCCGTTGCAACCCGAGCAACTCCAGGGCTTCGTCAATCGCCCCCTTGTCCAATCCTCGCCGTGACACGCTGATGTGGCTGTACGTGGCATAACGCGCGGGCGTTATCTCGCCATCGCACAGCGGGTGCCCCGTGCGCACCACGCCGATGAAACGATCGCGGAACAATCCCTGGGTAAGCAGCTCCGGGCTTGCGGCCTGGCCCACCACACCCGTTTCCAGATCGACCGTGCCGGCGCGCAGTGCAGCGCTGTCCTTGTCGGGCTTGTGCATGAAGCGCAGGCGTATGGCCGGTGCTTGTTCGGCTACGCGGGCGATCAAGGCGGCGCCGAAGTTTTCGACAAAGCCTTCGCTGGTGCGCAAGGTGAAGGTGCGCGACACGTGCATGAGGTCGGGTTGCTCGGCCGGGCGCAGCATCGCTTCTGCCTCCTGCACAAGCTGACCGACCCGGTCGCGCAACTCCAGCGCGCGCGGAGTAGGCACCAGGCCGCGGCCGGCCCTGACCAGCAGCGGATCGCCGGTGGTTTCGCGCAATCGCGCCAGCGCCCTGCTCATCGCCGACGGGCTCAAGCGCAGGCGTTTGGCGGCGCGGGCGACACTGCCTTCTGCCAGCAGCGCGTCGAGGGTAATCAGCAAGTTGAGATCGGGTATGGACATGCGTGGCCTCATGGTCGGCAGATATGGCGGTGTATGCACGTATCAAGTGCAATTCGTGCGCCTTCCGCCATGTTAGGCCTGGGCGTAGATTTCTGGTAGCTCCAATCGGGAGTGGCCAGAGAGAAGAACATCATGAATGACGGATCTGCAGTCGCGGCAGTTGCTCAACAGTCGCCTTCGGTGAAGGGGGCGTTGGTCAGCCTGTCGCTGGCGATGTTGCTGTCTTCGCTGGGCACCAGCATCGCCAACGTCGGCCTGCCATCCTTGGCCCAGGCATTCAGTGCGTCCTTTCAACAGGTGCAGTGGGTCGTCATCGCCTACCTGCTGGTCATTACTACCTTGATCGTCAGCGTCGGTCGATTCGGTGATCTGGTCGGTCGACGCCGCCTGTTGCTGTGCGGCATTGCCCTGTTCACATTGGCATCGGCCTGCTGCGCACTGGCACCCAATCTGGGTCTACTGATCGCTGCCAGGGCGCTGCAAGGCCTGGGCGCGGCAATCATGATGGCGCTGACCTTGGCGCTTGTCGGCGAGACGGTGGCCAAGGGCAAGACCGGTGGCGCCATGGGCCTGCTGGGGACGATGTCGGCCATTGGCACCGCGCTGGGCCCGGCGCTCGGCGGTGTGCTGATCGGCGAATTCGGCTGGCGCTCGATGTTCCTCATCAGTGTGCCCCTGGGAATGGCGACATGGCTGCTCGCGCAACGCTACTTGCCCGATGATCGCCCGGCGCAATCCGCGCGTACGGGGTTCGATCCAGCAGGCACGCTGTTGCTGGCCCTGAGCCTCGCCGCCTATGCCCTGGCCATGACCCTTGGACGCGCGCACTTCGGCCTGCCGAATATCGTCCTGCTGCTGGCGGCCTGCCTGGGTCTCGGATTATTCGTGCGGGTTGAATCGCGGGTCGCGGCACCCCTGGTGCGCCTGGCCTTGTTTCGCGACAACCGCCTCAGCGGCAGCCTCGCCATGAGCCTGCTGGTGACCACCGTGATGATGGCCACGCTGCTGGTCGGGCCGTTCTACCTCTCACAGACCCTGCGGTTGTCGGCAATGGAGATCGGCCTGGTGTTGTCGGTCGGGCCGCTGGTTGCCGCGCTGACCGGGGTGCCCGCCGGGCGCATCGTCGACCGTTGCGGAGCCCCTGGCATGACCCTCGCCGGGCTCTTGGGCATGGCGCTGGGCTGCTTGATGTTGTCGCTCGTGCCCGAGTCGTTCGGCGTGGGCGGCTACCTCGCCCCCATGGTCGTCCTCACCCTGGGCTATGCGGTGTTTCAGACCGCCAACAACACCGCCGTGATGCTCGACGTTGCGCCTGATCAGCGCGGGGTAGTGTCTGGCCTGCTCAACCTTTCGCGCAACCTGGGGCTGGTCACCGGGGCCTCGGCGTTGGGCGCCGTATTCGCCCTGGCCTCAAGGGCGGTCGACATCGGCACCGCGCATCCCCAGGCCATCGCCAGCGGCCTGCGCACGACGTTTCTGGTCGCGCTGGGGCTGATCGTCGTCGCCTGCCTGATCGCGTGGCGCAGGCAGGCTAACCGGCGGTAAAGGCGATTACTGCTCCAGTACCACCAGCGGTGTGTCCTTCTTGACGATGTAGGTCGCCAGTTCCGACGCCTTGCCCTGGCCGACATTCTTGGCCACATGGGCGGTACCGGCGGGGATGTACAAGGAGTCACCGGCCTTGAGCGTAACGGCCGGTTGCCCTTCGAGCTGATACTCGAAGGTGCCGTCGATGACGTAGGCCACTTCCACCCCGGGGTGCGAGTGTTTCGGCGACACCACGCCCGGGTCGAAATCAACGCGCACCTGGATGACTTCGCGCCCGGCGACATCCAGGTCACGGCGCACCAGGTCCGTGCGCTTGAGGCCGGCCTGCCAGTTTTTCGCCGGCGGCTGACCTGCCTCCTGGGCTTGGGCAAGGCCGGTGAAAGCGGTCAATGTTGCAGTGACGAGGGCAACGCCGAGCAGGCCTGCAACGTAGCGGGTGGGGGTTCGGGACATGCTGATTCTCCGGTGTGCGTTAGGTAAAAACCGTTAGGGGGCGGTCTCATTACGCACTCGCCGTGTAACGCCTTCGTGTCCTGTCACCCCGGTTTTTGTATGCGACTGTAGCTTTGTGAATGGCGGATACGTTGCGATACGCCTTGCGGATGATCGGGAACTTGGGGTGTAGATCCAGCGCTGCGGTATCGGCCACTTGTGGTTCCGCTCCTACAGCGGGTCACTTTGAAAAGCGGAACGCCGCCCGGGCTGTAGGAGCGAACATGTCGAATCCTCGCACCGTCGCTATGGAGGTCAACGATGACGCGGCCTGTCTGGATGTATGCGTTGTCTGGACGTTTTCGCGAGCAGGCTCGCTCCCACAATTGGATCGCGGACAGATCTGCAATCAGGTCGGCTTTAAGGCCGCCTCGCTGTTGCTTTGGCTTTTGATGTTCTTGCCTCCTCACGCCCTGAGCCTGTCCGTCAATCTGTGACTACCTCCATCGGCGCCTCTACCAACGTTGATCCGCGTCATCGTTGACGACCATCGTCGGAACGCCGCCCGGACCATGCTCGCTCCTACAGGCTCTTCCAAGTGACTCGCCGTAAGGGCGAAACCTTAGGTGGCCGTTACCGCAGGAATGGATAGGTACACAGTCAACAAAATCCAGGTCAGTTGCCAGGACGTCTTCGCCAACAAGTCTGCACGCCGCACCGCTGGCTAGCTCCTACAATGCTTGTGCGCCGCCCCTTTCCCTGGTTCTGCAGCCGCTGGTGGAACCGACCATTCGCGGACCTAATTGGGCCCTGCTGACCCATCGTGATAGCGAGAACAGTGCGCGAAGCTTCAGCGATTGGTTGCTGCGCCAGCTGCAAGCCCAAGACCCGGAAACGGGTAGTGGGAACAATGGCCCGTAACCCTTACAATCGCCGCACTTCGTCTACCCTCAACAAGCACCTGACGGCTATCCATGCGTGTCAGGCGCTTGCACATATTTGCGCTAATGAACCGGAGAACTTCCATGCTCAAACGCACCCTGGCCTTGGCTGTCGGCTTCACCCTGTCGCTTTCCACCCTGCTGGCGCAGGCGGCCGACACCCTGAAGGTCAGCGCCATTCCGGATGAAGCCCCCACCGAACTGCTACGCAAGTTCCAGCCCCTGGGCAGTTACCTGGAACAGCAATTGGGCATGAAGGTCGAGTTCGTGCCGGTCAGCGACTACCCGGCCGTGGTCGAGGCGCTGGCCACTGACCGGATCGACATGGCCTGGCTGGGGGGGTTCACCTTCGTCCAGGCGCGCCTGAAGACTGGCAATGCCATTCCCTTGGTGCAGCGCGAACAGGATGCCCAGTTCACCAGCAAGTTCATCACCGCCGACCCGAACGTCAAGTCCCTCGCCGACCTCAAGGGCAAGACCTTCGCCTTCGGTTCGGTGTCCTCGACGTCTGGCAGCTTGATGCCGCGCTATTTCATGCTGCAGGACGGCATCAAGCCGGAAACGTTCTTCAGTCGCGTGGGCTACTCCGGGGCCCATGACGCCAC
Source organism: Pseudomonas sp. PSB11 (assembly GCF_014596605.1). Taxonomy (NCBI): domain Bacteria; kingdom Pseudomonadati; phylum Pseudomonadota; class Gammaproteobacteria; order Pseudomonadales; family Pseudomonadaceae; genus Pseudomonas; species Pseudomonas sp. PSB11. Next base: position 11,609 of record NZ_NOIO01000041.1, on the reverse strand, counting down.
CGTTGCCTGGGTGCAGGCGGGCAAAGTCGACGCCGGTGTGCTGAACGCCAGCGTCTGGGAAAAACTGGTCAAGGCCGGCAAGGTCGACACCAATAAGGTCAAGGTCTTTGCCACCACCCCGGCCTATTACGACTACAACTGGACCGTGCGCGGTACCCTCGACCCGGCGCTGGCGGCAAAGATCAAGGCCGCCTTCCTCGCCCTCGATCCGGCGAACCCCGAGCAAAAAGCGATCCTGGACTTGCAGGCGGCCAGCCGTTTCATCGAGACCAAGCCTGAGAACTACAAGGGCATCGAGGAAGCCGCACGCGCCGCCGACCTGCTCAAATGACCTTGCACCTGACCCGGGTCAGCCTCACCCACGCCAATGGCGTACAGGCATTGCGCAGCCTGGACCTGCACATCGATGCCGGTGAACAGGTCGCCATCATCGGCCCGTCCGGCGCTGGCAAGTCGAGCCTGCTCAACGTCCTCGCCACCGGCCTGCGCCCTGGCAACGGCGAATTGCAGGTGCTGGGTGAACAGCCCTGGCATCTGTCGGCGCGCCAGCGCCAACGCCTGCGCGCGCGCATCGGCCTGGTGCATCAAGCACCGCCGCTGCCACCGCGCCAGCGGGTGATCACTGCAGTGCTGGCGGGAAAAATCGGCCAATGGGGATTGGGCAAGAGCCTGTTGAACCTGGTGCATCCGCTGGATGTTCCGGGGGCTCGCGCGGCATTGGCCAGGCTGGACCTGCACGACAAGCTCTTCACCCAGTGCCAGCAATTGTCCGGCGGTCAACTGCAACGCGTGGGCATCGCCCGGGTGCTGTACCAGGCCCCCGAGGTATTGCTGGCCGACGAACCGGTGTCGGCCATGGACCCGGTGCTGGCCGGCCATACGCTCAAGGTCCTCTGCGAGCATGCGCGCGAGCACGCCGTGACCCTGGTCGCCAGCTTGCACGCGGTGGACCTGGCGCTGGCGCACTTCTCGCGGATCATCGGCTTGCGTGACGGGCAGATCCTCTTCGACCTTCCGGCCAGCGCCGTCGACCGCGAGCAGCTCGATGCACTCTACGCCAACGAACAGTTGCAGCCCTCACCGCCCCCGGTCCTCCCCTTGAGTGTGCAGATTCCCCGATGCTGAGCCGTGACACCCGTGACCCCGCCGCCCGACCACGCCTGCTCCTAAGCCTGTTGGCGATTGCCCTATTGTGGCCGGGCATGCGCTTGAGCGAACTGGACCTGAGTGTGTTGCTGGCCAGTGACAACCGGGGCGAGATGGGCCGCTTTGTCGCGACCTTCTGGCCGCCCGCCCATGGCGCCGAATTCCTCGAGCTGTTGTGGCAAGCCACCTTGCAGACCCTGGCCATCGCCACGGCCGGCATGGCGCTGGCGCTGCTCCTGGCGATCCCCGCCAGCCTGCTGGCCAGCCGCGCGCTGTCGTTGTCGGCTGCATCCCGCGCCGGTCGCCCGAGCCAGTGGGGGCAACTGCTGCGCTGGCCGGTGCGCGGCGTGCTGATTTTCCTGCGCAGCGTGCCGGAAATCGTCTGGGCGCTCCTGTTCGTGCGCGCCGTTGGCCTGGGCCCGACGGCCGGGGTCCTGGCCATTGCGATTACCTACAGTGGCATGCTGGGCAAGGTCTACGCGGAAATCTTCGAGTCGGTCGACCAACGCCCCGCCCACGCGTTGCTGCAAGCCGGCAGTGGTCGGCTGGCGGCATTCAGCTACGGGATCCTGCCCAATGTCGCGGCGGAATTGTTGTCGTACACGGTGTACCGGTGGGAATGCGCCATTCGCGCTTCGGTGGTGATGGGCTTCGTCGGGGCCGGTGGCCTGGGCCAGCAAATCGACCTGTCGATGCGCATGTTCGCCGGCGGTGAGGTGGCCAGCCTGTTGCTGACCTTCCTCGTCCTGGTGCTGTTCGCCGATCAGTTGAGCAGGCTGCTGCGCTGGAGGCTGGCATGAAGCGCCTGGTCAACCTGCTGTTGGTGCTGTGCATCGGCACCGCGGTGCTCACTTCGTTCCGCTACCTGGGCATCGACCTCGGTGAACTGGGCGCCAGTGGCAACCTGAAACAGATGGCCGCCTATGTGCAGCGCTTTCTCAGCCCGGACCTGAGTACGGGGCATTTGCAGGCCATTGCCCGCGGCGCGCTGGAAACCCTTGCGATGTCAGCCTTGGGCACGCTGCTGGCAACCGTGTTCGGCTTGCTGCTGGCGTTGCCCGCGGCGGGTCGATTCGGCTGGCCGTTGCAAGGACTGTCGCGCCTGATACTCAATGCCTTGCGCGCGATTCCGGAACTGGTGTGGGCGGTGCTGATGGTCCTGGCCGCCGGGCTTGGCCCCAATGCCGGCACCCTGGCCTTGGCGCTGCACACGACCGGTGTGCTGGGCCGGCTGTTTGCCGAAGCACTGGAAAATACCCCGCCAGAACCTGCCGATGCGATCCGCCTGCAGGGGGGCAACGCCATAGGAGCGTTCTGCTACGGCACCCTGCCCAATCTGTTCCCGCAGTTGCTGGCCTATATCCTGTACCGCTGGGAAAACAACATCCGCATGGCCAGCGTGCTCGGTTTCGTCGGTGCCGGTGGCCTGGGACAAATGCTCTACCTCAGACTCAGCCTGTTCCAGGAGGCCCAGGCCAGTACGGTCATACTCGCGATGCTGGTATTGGTGTTTGCCGTCGACACCCTGAGCAGCTGGAGTCGCCAGCGCTGGGTGAAAGCCTGAGTTTTTGTATCAATGTGTATTGATCGCCGGCGAACGTACACAGCGATACACATCGCTCGGTTCAGGACACATTTCCATGACATGAAGATGAAACAGTGGGTGGGTCGCACTTCAGCCAGGACTGAAGCCCCCAACCTCAGCAGGAGTCTTGCATGATCAATCAAATCGAAACTGTCCTTTACACCGGCAGGACCGTGACCACTGGCGGCCGTCAAGGCGAATCGCGAAGCGACGACGGCCGCCTGGACATCAAGCTATCCCCGCCCGGTTCTTCCGGTAGCGGCACCAATCCGGAACAGCTGTTGGGTGCGGGCTGGTCGGCTTGCTTCATCGGCGCCATGGGCAAGGCAGCCACTGCGTTGAAGGTGAGCTTGCCGGCTGACGTGAGCGTTGCTACTGAAGTGGACCTGGGCAATACCGGCAACGCCTATTTCCTTCAGGCGCGCCTGAATGTCACCCTGCCGGGCCTGGACCCTGTACTGGCCAGGACGCTGGTGGACGCAGCGCATCAGGCTTGCCCGTACTCCAAGGCAACCCGTGGCAATATCGATGTCACGATAAACCTGGTATGACAGACAAACAAATGCCCCGGAGTTCGGGGCATTTGATCTTGGCTAGCTGTATATATCCAGCTGCACAAGTCGGCTTCGAGAGCCAAGTAGGTGGCCAGCGCTGGTCTCTGGCTTACGAGGTTTATCAGGACTCCCACAGCAACAGCAATAAGCGCTATCCTGCTTCACACGGCATAAGGGCTGGATCTCAGCGCGGAGATCTTTCTAACCGTGTACCCTTCGGAGCGCGCCCCACGCGTCCTCGCTATCCGCTTGCGCATCAGTCTGCGTTTTCACCTACAACCTCAGATTAGCAAAACGCCCGGCGTGTGGGCCGGTATTTTTAGATCGATTTTTTCCTGTAGGCGCCGGCTTGATGGCGAACGCGAATTTACCCACGCCTTCCCTGACAGCCCAGCGCTGAATATCACCATTGATCTTTTAACACGCTGCGGGTTTGCCGATTATGCTGCAATAACGCAGCACTCGATCATCACGGTTGCGCGCATGCCCTCCTGTTCAATGGCTTTTGAGTTGGCATGCGAAATGCCCTGTCAAATTGCCCTGGCACTGTGTGCCCAGGTCCCATTAGCCGAATCGAGCCGATCCACCGATGGATATCCTGAATTTGCTGGCAAACAAAGCCCAGCCCCTGACCAGTACCTTCGCCGCCGACGGACAACTGCTCAGCCTGTCCTCCAGCCTGAGCGATCAATTGGGCTATGCACCTGAAGAACTGCTCAATCAGCCGATCGAACGTGTACTGAGTCTCGAATCGTTGCGCACGGTACAGGCGCTACTTGCCAACCCGCCAGCGGACGAGCTGATCCACAGCCTGGAACTGACGCTGATACGGCGCAACGGCGGCCTGCTGCCTGTGATTGCCAGCGGCTTGCTGCAATGGCGTGACGTGCAACCAGCCTGCCTGCACCTGTTGATGATTGCGCTGGGCACGCTGGGGCACCGGTTGCGGGAAATGCATAACGCCAATGAGGTGATGAACCAGATGCTACAAAGCGCCAAGGTCGCCTATTGGTGCATCGAATTCGCCGAGGCGGTGGACATCAACCATGCCCCGGATGAGATTGTGCGCCAGGTGTTCGAAAACGACTCTCATTGGCGCCTATGCAACCGGGCCATGGCCGAGGTGTACGAGATGCCGTCGGATGTCGATTTCAACCAGCAACCGGTGCGCCTGTACTGGCCGCGCAGCCCGGCCAACGAAGAATTCGTGCGACGCCTGATCGAGGCCGGGTTCCATGTCGACGGAGCACTGTCGGTGGATCGTCGCCACGACGGTTCGCCTGCCTACGTGGAGAACGACGTGCGGGCCACCATCGTCAATGGCCAGCTGTTGCGCATGTGGGGCAGCATTCGGGATGTCAGCCAGGAATTGCGCATGCAGCACGATGCCGAGCAGCGCATCGACGCCTTGCGCCGGGTCTTCGATGCCGTGCCTGACGCAGTGCTGGTCATCGATGAACACCTGCAACCGCAATGGCGCAACGCAGCCTTCGAGGACACCTTCGGCATCACCCATGGCGCCGGCATCGCCCGCTTGCTGCTGGACAATGCCTTGCCCGAACGCACCTGGCACAGCTTGCCCCTGCCGGATTTGAGCGGGCGCAACCTGAACTTCAATGTGCATTGCTCGCGCATCCTGATTCGCGAAGGCGTGGCCTGGCGCGTGGCGGTGTTTCGCGAAAGCCAGGGCGTTCGCACTCCCCTAGAGTTGCACCCATGAAAGACTCCAACCTGCCACCCACGCTGCAGATGGGCATGCGTTCTTCGGTCAATGTCAGCAGCGAAGTGCTGGGCGCGCTGCTGGAAACGCCGGCCTTGCATGCCTTGCTCGACAGCTTCAGCGAAGCGCTGATCGTCACTGACGGCGAGGGCCGATTGCGCTTTATCAACCTGGCCGCCGAACGCGTCAACCGCCTGTCCAAGCAGCAGGCCGTGGGGCTGTCCGAAAGTGATTTTTTCCAGCGCTCGGCGTTGAACTACGACGATTTACTGGCAGCGTTGAACCGCGGTGGCAACAGTGCGTTGACCCGCTCTCGGGAAGGCCGGGTGCTGCTCAGCAGTACCCACGCGATCCCCACGGGGGCCTACGAAAAACCGTTCAGGATGCTCACCCAGAAAGACTTCGACGCCAGCCAGCCGCAGCGCCGGGCTTCACTCAATACCCGGCCACCGGAGCCTCAAGGCCTGCGTGATCCACAGGACAACGCCCTGCACCTGTCACCGCAGCTGTCGAGCATCGCCGACACCGGCGTCCGGGCTTTTCGCCGGCGCGCGCGTCTGTTGCTGCTGGGTGAACCCGGCGTCGGCAAGACCGCCATCGCCCGGCACATTCATCGTGCGGCTGGCTGGGGGGATCGTCCGTTCATCCACGTCAATTGCGGGAGCATCCCGGAGAGCCTGTTCGAGTCCGAGATGTTCGGCTACGAGCGCGGCGCCTTCACCGGCGCCTTGGCGGGCGGCAAGCAAGGCTATATCGAAGCAGCGTCCGGCGGCACCTTGTTCCTCGACGAGATCGGTGAGATCCCATTGCACGTACAGGCCAAGCTGCTGAAATTTCTCGAAGACAGCACCATCCAGTCGGTCGGCTCGCCCCTGAGCAAATCCGTGCAGGTACAGGTGATTGCCGCCACCAACAAGGACTTGCGTCATCTGGTGGACATGGGTGAGTTTCGCGCCGACCTCTATTATCGTCTTGCCGTGCTGCCGGTGGAAATTCCGCCGTTGCGTCAGCACCGCGATGACTTGCCGTTTCTCATCGACATCCTGCTGAGCCGCATCAATGGCGATCGCGTACCGTCCCTGAGCCTGTCCGCCGGGTGTCGCAAGCGCCTGCTGAGCTACGACTTCCCGGGCAACATTCGCGAGCTGGTGAATATTTTCGAACGCTTGGCGGTGCTGGCTGACGATGAGGCGCAGGAGCATCACCTGCCGGCTGAACTGCTTCAACCGGTGCGTACACGGGAACAGTCGGTTCCCTCGGTCGTGCAGGATGAAGCCTCGGACGACCCGCAGCAAAACCTCAAGCTCCAGGTCCAGCATTTTGAACGGCAGGTGATTTTGCGCGCGGTGCATTTGTGTGGGAGCAAGCGCAAGGCTGCGCAGCATTTGGGGATTGATATAGGGACGCTGATTCGTAAGCTGCAGCGCGACTGACTGCAGGTTGTGGTCGGCGTACATATCCATTCCTGCGGTAACGGCTTCTTATGGTTTCGCTCTTACAGCGAGTCCCTTTTTCAAACGCCGGAGTGCCGGCCCAGCAAAAAGGAACCAAAAGGCTTTGCCCCACCACTCGGTGCCTCGCTAGGGCTCGGCACCGAACGCCAGGGGCAAGAGCCCTTGGTTACTTGGGGCTTTTCCAAGTGACTCGCTGTAAGAGCGAAACCATAGGTGGCCGTTACCGCAGGAATGGATATGTACACCTGAAAAAACCGCTGCAAAAACGCCTACAACCATAGTTATTTCTGCTTACACTTTTCCTCTCAAAAAACAATTAACCCTTTAAAATCAACAGCTTAAAGAATTGGCACGCCCTGTGCTCCAGCTATCTGCAACCCACCATCGTTGGGCTTTGCATCTGTGCCGACGTTTCACCCGTCGAGCCGATAGCCAGGAGGAATAACAAGAAATGTTGATCACCGGGATCAAAAGTCGACCGGTCTACGACCGGTTGCAACCTCTGCCAGGAGGTCTGCGGCACATCATTGCCGGGCAAGGCAGTGGCGGGTGCGCCATGTTGCGTTTACTCGACGAGTTGGCCGGGCAGGAGCGGCCCGTGACCTTGCTGTACTCCCAGGAGTCGTTTTCCGGCCAGGACTTCCTTGCCCAACTACAGCAGCGTCCAGGCCACGATTTGCGCGTGTATGCCAGCAACCAGGCCTTGATCGACGCCCTGGATGACCTGCTCGGCAACGCTAGAATGGGCACCCGCCTCTATCTCGCCGGCTCTGAAAGCTTCCTGGGCAGCGCCATGCAGGTGGCCACCCGTTACGACCTCAATCGCGACGAAGTGCTTCGCGAACACTCCGGCACCCTGGTGCGTCGGGTCTGGTGCGTGCATTGCGACACCTACACCGAGAACGTCACCCAACGCGTCTACCAGTGCCCGGGATGCAGCCTGACGCTGGTGGTGCGCGACCACTATTCCCGACGCCTGGCGGCTTTCCAGGCGGTCAAGGCCGATGCCGAAGTACCGGGCGAACTGCCCCCAGCCGAGGAGCTCGATACATGAGCCAGAACAATGGGACATTGAACCTGCGCGTCGCTCGCATTGAAGAGGTGACGCCGCAAATCAGGCGCTTCACCCTGGTTTCGCCGACCGGCGAGCACCTGCCGGCGTTTTCCGGTGGCAGCCACGTGGTGGTACTCATCGCCAACCCGAACAATACGCTGCGCAACCCCTACTCGCTGCTGAGTTCGCCCTATGACACCAGCAGCTACCAGATCGCCGTGCGCCGGGTAGAAAGCGGCCGCGGTGGTTCGATCGCGCTGCACGACAATGTCCGTGAAGGCGACCTGATCGAGGTCACGCCACCGGTCAATCTGTTTCCACTGATCAAGCAGGCGCGCCTGCACCTGTTCATTGCCGGCGGTGTCGGCATCACCCCGGTGATCTCCCAACTCGAAGAGTTGCGCCTGAGCAAGGTGCCCTTCGAACTGCATTACGCAGTTCGCGGCGATGAACACGCACAGTTGGGCAAAGAGTTGCAGGACACCTACGGCAAGCAGGTCCACCTATATCGCAAAGGCATCGAAGCGCGCATGGACATCGGGCAGATTCTCGCCAATCGCCCGCTCGGCAGTCACGTCTACGCCTGCGGTCCTGACAGCATGATCGACGCCACCCTGGCCTGTGCCCGCGAGCTGGGCTGGACCGACAGTCACGTGCACTTCGAGCGCTTCCTCGAGCAAAGCAGCGGCGGCGAAGCCTTCAGCTTCACCCTGGGTCGCAGTGGCGCAACCATCGAGGTCTCGCCGGACCAGACCATGCTCGAAGCGGTCGAGGCCGCGGGCTACAGCATGCCTTACCTGTGTCGTGGCGGCGCCTGTGGCCATTGCGAAACCGAGGTCCTGGAGCTCGACGGCGAATTGCTGCACAGCGATGACTGGCTGTCGGACGACGACAAAGCCGCCCGCAAGAAAATCATGCCCTGCGTATCCCGCGCCAAATGCAATCGCCTGGTCATCGACCTCTGATCGACGGAAGACATAACAATGACTATCGAATTCAACCGCGACGAAACCTACCGCGACGACTACACCTTCGCCAACAGCCCGGAAACCATCGCCCGCGCGCCCTTCCCGTTCCCCGATGACGACTACATGTATTCGATGAACCTCGAGCCCCATGTCTCGGTCGGCGACGGCGCCTTCCGCGCAGCGTTCGATATCGACGAGCACTACATCAGCGAATGCCGGGACCGCGCCATCACCCTGGAGAAGGACCCCGGCATGCACTACGTCTCTGCGCCGCACATGATGGAGGCGCAGTGGGACTTGCTGGAACTGATCATGGAGTCCTACGCCCGCGACTACCCGCAGTACTTCACCCTGTCCCGTGAAGGCCGCCAATGGCACTGGACCAACCGCCTGCTGGACATCGACGATCACTTCACCTTCGGCGACCCGGCGACCCTGCCGTATGAGCCGATGGAATACGTGACCCGCCAGGCCCAGGGCGACTGGGTACTGCAGGAAGAACGCGACGGTACGCTGTATTGGGGCGCCGGGATCGCCACCCAGCGCGCTGACTATTCGCTGCGCTTCAACCTGGGCATGAGCTGGGAGGAATTCCACGGTCCGGTGCCGCTGGTGAAGGAAATCGGCATGCTCGACCGCGCCCTGAAATTCCTCCTGCGCCTGCGCACCGGCCACCCGGTGCGTCGCCTGAACTGGTCGCTGACGGTCAACCCGCGCCTTGAAGTCTCGGCCGAAAGCCTGCCCGAATGGGCACCGGACCGGACCATCGTGACGGCCGAAAACGCTGGCAAGCTGGTGTACCTGCGCATCGAGTTGCAACCGCTGCACCGCTTGCCGCGCAGCAACGCGATTGTCTTTCCGATCCGCACCTACCTGCTCAGCCTCGAAGACATCGCCACCAACCCGGCATGGGCGCGGCGCATGCATCGGGTGCTGCGTGATTTGAATCAGCAATTGGTCGATTACAAGGGTTTCAGCCGCTATCGCGATGCTGCCGTGGAGTGGCTGTCGCAGTACGACGATGGGCGCGACAGCGAGACAAAAACGCAGGCGTAGGAATGTGAACACCGTCCCCTGTGGGAGCGGGCTTGCTCGCGAATGCGGTTCCACATTCAACATTTATGTCGACTGATACACCGCTTTCGCGAGCAAGCCCGCTCCCACATGGGGTCTGCGACAACCTGATAACAACAAGCTCCACAGGAGCAACGGCGGGGCGAACCCGCCAGCACTAATCCACTGCCATTGATAATGAGGAAATAACATGAGTGGCTCATTCAACACGCGTGCAAGCAGCGCCGATCAGGACGCGGAACAACTGCGCGCCCTCGGCTACAGCTCGGATTTCAATCGCAGCATGAGCCTGTGGGAGAACTTTTCCCTGGGCTTTACCTACCTGTCACCCGTCGTCGGGGTCTACACCCTGTTCGGCTTGTGCCTGGCCGCCGGTGGCCCGCCGATGTTCTGGTCCTACCTGCTGATCGGTGCCGGGCAAATGCTGGTCTGCCTGATCTTTGGCGAGGTGGTATCGCAGTTCCCGATTTCCGGCGGTGTCTACCCTTGGGCGCGTCGCCTGGTGGGCAAGCGCTGGGCGTGGATGGTCGGCTGGGTCTATGCCTGGGCGTTATGCGCAACCATCGCAGGGGTTGCGGTGGGTGCCGGTCCGTACCTGGCGATCATGCTCGGCTTCAATCCCGGCCCGGATGCCAACATCGTCATCGCCCTGGCAATCATCCTGTTGTCCACCGCTCTGAACCTGGTGGGCACCAAATTGCTGGCGCGGGTGGCGATGTTCGGCTTTCTCTGCGAACTGGTCGGCGCGATCCTGGTCGGCGGCTACCTGCTGATCTTCGAGCGTCATCAACCGATCAGCGTGCTGTTCGACACCTTCAACCTTGAGGTGAACGGCTCATACCTGCCGGCCTTCCTCGCAGCCTCCCTGGCTGGTCTGTTCCAGTACTACGGCTTCGAAGCCTGCGGCGATGTCGCGGAAGAAACCCCGAACCCGGGCAAGCGCATTCCCAAGGCCATGCGCATGACCATCTACATCGGCGGTGCGGCCGCGATGTTCGCGTGCCTGGCGTTGATCCTGTCGGTGCCGGACATGGCCAAAGTGCTGTCCGGCGAAGACACCGACCCGGTCGCCACGATCCTGGCCAATGCCTTCGGCCCGATCGGTTCGCGCCTGGTGATGGCAGTGGTGATGGTGTCGTTCATCTCCTGCGTACTGAGCTTGCAAGCGGCCGCCAGCCGCCTGTTGTTCGCCTATGCCCGGGACGAGATGATCGTCGGTAGTTCGCTGTTCAAGCGTCTGTCGGCCAACCATGTGCCGTCGTTCGCGCTGCTGGTCAGCGGCCTGGTGCCGGCAGCGATCGTCTGCCTGGGGATGTTCATGGCCGATGCGGTGGCCACGATCGTCGGTTTCGCTGCGATCGGCATTTACGTCGCCTTCCAGTTGATCGTGGTTGCCGCGTTGATCGCCCGCGCCAAGGGCTGGCGCCCCAGCGGCCAGTTTACCCTCGGGGCCTGGGGCCTGTGGGTGAACCTCGGCGCACTGGTCTATGGCGTGTGCGCCATCGTCAATATGGTCTGGCCGCGCTCGCCGGATGCCGCCTGGTACATCAACTACTCGATGATCCTGACCACGCTGGTGGTGATGGGTGCGGGCCTGGTCTACATGCTGCTGGGCAAGCCTTACGACAAGGGCACGGCGCCGGCGGGGGATGCGTGGAAGTTTTCCAAGCCGCAGGCCAAACCTTCTGATCTCACCGGTGCTTCGGTAAACAGATCAGCGATCTGACAACAATCCCCCTTTGTAGGAGCCGGCTTGCTGGCGATGGCGGCGTAACGGCCACCATCGCATCGCCAGCAAGCCGGCTCCTACAGGGGACCGGTTTCCAGTTCCAAAGAGGATAAGAACATGCAAACCCAACTCTTGATCAACGGCCAACTGCTCACCGGCGAGGGCCCCGCCCAACCGGTGTTCAACCCGGCGCTGGGGCGCGTGCTGGTGGAAATCAACGAGGCCAGCGAGGCCCAGGTCGATGCCGCCGTACGCGCCGCCGATGCCGCCTTCGACAGCTGGTCGCAGACCCCGCCCAAGGAACGTTCGCTGCTGCTGCTCAAAC
>NZ_NOIO01000040.1:0-43213 GCF_014596605.1 Pseudomonas sp. PSB11 | reverse complement strand
CGTGTGTAACGGGTTGGCTCGGTTCGCTCAGGCGGCCATTGCAATGATGCATTGGAAGCGCGAATACCGCTGCGCTGAGCAAACCTAGAAAATTAACTGACTGTTGCACTTGCTCCTTGAGACCGCCCTTGCCTTTCTCGAATTGCAGTCGTTGGGCGGTCCAGTGCGGCAGTATCAGGGGCTGTTTTTTCTTTTTCTTCGAGGATTCCCAGCCGACGTTCATATTCATTCTTTAGTCTTCCAGGATGGGCGAGCAGCTCAATAACCTGCTGCCACACCAGTTCATCAAGACGATCCGTTCGTATTTGCTGATTATTACAGACGCGTTCGCCACCAAATCGGTAGGCATCGGTTCCAATGCAACGATAATAGGCATAGTTCCGACATTGGCCTTTGGCCGCTGCCTTGCTGACTTTTTTACCGTAATAGGCGTAGTGACAATGGCCGCAAACGGTCAAGCCCTGAAGCAGGTAAACTGCACCATGACCGCGCTGACGAGCCGATTTGCGATTTTCGGCAAGCTGTTCCTGAACCGACTGAAATAACCCTTCGCTGACGATTGCCGGTACGGATATCTCGACCCACTGACTTGGATCCGTACGTTCGGTTGAATTCCCCTTCCTGGGCACCTCCGCACTGTGGCGTTGTGCGCGTATCCGAGGTAAACAATCACGCGCCTGTGTTTTACCGAAAGCAGCTCGTCCCATGTACGCGGGATTTTGTAATAACCCCCACACGGTACTGCGATCCCAATACGGTTTACCTGAAGCGGTGACGGTGCCAGTAGCACCAAGACGCCGCACCACTTCGCCAATGCTCAGTCGCTCCATCCCAATCCATTGAAAGATGGCTCTGACCGTCGCCGCTTGCGCCAAGTCGATAACGTACTGTGCGGGTGCGCCATCAAGTTGCTTACGAATGTAGCGATAACCGTACGGCGCAGTCGACAGCACATTGATGCTGCCGCGTCTGGCTCCATGAAGCTTGCCGCGACGATGGCGCTCCATGATTTTGGCCCGTTCATACTCCGCAATCATGCCCTGCATCTGCAGCAGCAACGACTCCTCTGGCGTGACGCCAATGGCATGATTGAGGAACACAACCTCTACGCCGCACGCCGATAGTTCTTCCATCAGCAAGGCTTGGTGAGCATATTTTCGCGACAGCCGGTCTGGGGACAGGACGTAGAGACGATCGACCAATCCAAGTGCAGCGCGGTCTCTGAGCCGTTCCAATTGTGGGCGAATCAGCGTCGCGCCGCTGACGCCTGCATCGACAAAGTGCATGTCATCAGCAACCTGGGCTCCATCAGCCACGACCCGCTCTGTCAACGCGGCAATCTGGCTTTCAATCGTGCCGCGTTTAGCCGGTTGATCAGAGGATACCCTTGCATAGAACGCCACCATCACAGCCTGGCTCATTGCTCACCTCGCTTGGCAGCACGATGTTTTTTGACAGAGGGTTGAGATTGTGGCGATTCTGAAGAAACCCGCGTTTCTGTCGGTTTTAGCTGCTCATAGACCCTCTCGAGCTGTTCACAAGAGAATCGATTTGGCTCAAAAGCCAGACGAATACACCAGATCCGCGGTTTTCGGCTCATGACTGAAGTCTCCCGTCAGTGGGGGCGATGACCTCAATGACGAGAACAATCTCGACGTCGGGGCATCCCGCATACCTCGGAGCAAAACTCTCCCTGGCGATGCGCAGCCCCCATTTTATCCGAGAGTAGTTTGCTCTATTGTTGCCGGCGCTATCACTGCGCCTTGGGGCGTCCCCTTGGTCGCAGCTATCCTACGGCCATCCTCCATAACACCTGCCTGAAGCCATTTGCAGATAAGTCCGAGCATGCGCCGGTCTGCAATCCGGTGTCCCAGAAACATCAGCATCCATTCATGGTCGATCTCATCAAAGAACGACGTGATATCCGCATCCAGTATCCAGTTCACCTTCTGGCCCTTGAGCGCGACCGTCAACGCATCCAGCGCATCGTGCTGGCTACGTTCCGGCCTAAACCCATACGAGAATCCTAGAAAGTCTTCTTCATAGATCGCATTCAAAACGGTAACGACCGCCTGCTGTACGATCTTGTCCTCAAGAGAGGCAATGCCCAGCGGACGCTGCCTGCCGTCGGCTTTGGGAATATAGACCCGCCGCGACGGCGTTGCCCGATAGGCTCCACTGTGAAGCCTTGCGTGCAAATCGCTCACCCGCTGGAGAAGACCTTTCTCATATTCTCGCCACGACATGCCGTCCACGCCCACTGCGGCATCGCAGCGCAGGGCATAAAAGCTCTGCGCCAGTACCGGCACGCATGTCCATCGGCTCGGTGGCGAGCCAGATGGAATCGATGCGGATCATTGAGCGAGTCCACGGATGAATCGGGCGCACCCTTCAGGATCAGAGGTTGGCCACTTCACCGTGAGCATTTGTGGGCCAAGCGGTAATTCAATGATCGCCAGCGCTTCGGTCTTTCGTTTTGGTTCGACTTTCAAAGGAATGAAAGCTGGCAGCGCGACGGCCTAGTGGTCACGGTAAAGCGGGATCCACCGGCGAACGACATTGGCGTTGATGCCGTGCGTCATCGCAATAGCCGCCACAGAAACACCGGGTTGTTCGCACTCTTGGACGACTTGGATTTTGAAGGACTTCGGGTAAGACTTACGTTCACGCATGGCGATCCTGACGTTAAGGGAAATTGCGTCCGCTTAAAAATACGCGGACACAATCGCCCTTATCGGCTTGGCTCGGAAGGTGTGTTCGCCGGTCCCTTACCAATGGACATGATCCGTATGATTATTTGAAGGATGTTCTTACACGCCTACCAACGCAGCGGGCGAGTGAGATTACCGAGCTGTTACCGCACAGGTGGGTGCCCGTTTAATCACGCAAGGTGTGTTGGGCGGAAGCTTACGCTCAAAAAACCAGCCAGAAGGGCGGTCCTAGAGGGGTAACGAATTTTATTGCTTCGCAGTGGGAGCCAACGGTGCTTGTCCGGCGGATTCTTCTTCAACCCTGCGAAACTCAACTTTGATTGCCTTAGCTGCACCTATCAACGGTACAAAATAGAGCCGCGGGGCTTCTTTCGCAGCACGAAGAAACTCTGAAAAAAATGTCGTTTTCATTTAAGCAATTCCTTTGTACCTGAAACCGGAAATCTCATTTTATGTATAGCAACCCTAGCCAGAACCGGCAACTGAAACCCTCACGGGGCAATTCGTGAGGCGATAATAAACCGATGCGCAATACGCACCGGCTTCGGTTGGGGCCTGTGTAGCTTTACCGTCAAACCGGGTTAAGCAAGACTTCATCTACATTGCTCCATAGGACGCGTAGGGCACTGAAACCTATAGATCTCCCAGGGTAATTCGCGCGACCTTCCTGCTTATGCCTGTCGGATTTACGTCACAGCATTCCGTGCCAGTATCGGGCTTTGAAGATATTGGCCTTCTTACCCCGCTGTGCCGCCCAATCCGCTTCCTGTTCGTCAGGCCAGCATTTTGCCTCGGGCTTCCTTCAGATTCGCAGTCACCCACGACACCTTTGCCTCTGGCTAATACTTCCCCTTGCCGAGTGTATAGAGGACTTTCACCTCCAAGTCACCAGCGAGGCCACCACAGCCACGGTGGTTGCGCTTACGCGCAACGCGCCATGCCTGGCGCACCAACAAAAAAGCCTCAACACGATTAGGTGTTGAGGCTTCCGGATTAGCTGCCTTGGGTAATTACTCCACTGCCATTTCCCCGTCGAACTTCATTTCAACTCGGTCAAGCATTCCGTTGACCAAGGCCTCAAGTTCATCAAGTTCAGCACCTCGCTTGCTGACCGCAAGAGATACGCCATGCATCAGATACCGCAGGCGATCACGCATTTGCTTGCGCAGCTCAAAGAGCTTCGTAATCCGCTCGCATAAGACCAGCATGAGTTTGTAATTGGGCTCGAACTCACGGGATCGCTTGACTCTCTTGGTCAGACCCTGATGGCTGACGTTAGTAGAGGTCCATTTTCCCTTTCCTGCCCTGAGCTTTCTGTACACTCGGATGAAGGGTTTTGACTGACCCCGGTGAAGGTTGAAATCAATCGCGATTCTGCCGGACTGGAAGGGCTGCATGACGTAGAGCAATTCACCCAGGCGCATTAGCAGGTTGTCGATTCGAATCAGGTAGTCGACGGCGGTGTCGACCGACTCTTTGGCAAGCCTCCGAAGGTCCTCGAAATCGGCGATGCTGGGGGGGTTGTGTATAGCCATTTTTTTGAGCGTTACCGTGGGGGGGTTGTGTATAGCCCCACCAAGGGGTTGCGTTCGGGGCGGATTTTCTTTGGATTCTGACTCTATTGTCAATATTTGTTAAATATCCTAAGAAATCAACCAATGCACAGTATGAAGTACGCACTACTGATTTCCCACTGGGATGGTGAGCGGTGCACATAGCTTTCCCATATTAAGTATTTGGTGTGCGCGCCGTCGATATCCCCAAACCCAAAGGCGGAACAAGACAGCTGGGAATCCCCAGCGTCGTGGATCGCCTGATCCAACAGGCACAAGCGCCAGTTTGGTTTTGTGAAAACGCGCTTTCGTGGCCTGGCCAAAAACACCGCGCAACTGGTGACGCTATCGAGCGAGATTTAAAAGAAGTCGGCGATGAACATCGCCACGAAGGTCGACAGCAAAACAGTCTGCCGGTGTTGGCGCAGTTGCACGCCTGGCTGGAGAAAACCCAGCCTCAAGTAACCACGCAGAACGCGCTGGGTAAGGCAATCAGTTATCTGAGCAACAACTGGAACAAGTTGGTGCGCTACACCGAAGCCGGTTACTTGCCGATCGACAACAACGCCGCCGAGCGTGCGATCAGACCCGTCGTTATCGGTCGCAAGAATTGGCTGTTCAGCGACACACCCAAAGGCGCGATGGCCAGCGCTCAACTTTACAGTTTGGTCGAGACAGCTAAAGCCAACGGCCAAGAGCCCTATGCGTGGCGGCGCCACGCACTTGAGCGCCTGCCACAAGCCTCGAGCGTAGAAGACTTCGAGGCCTTGCTGCCGTGGAACTGCACGCCGCAAATTCCAAGATAGCCATAGACTCCCACCTTTTAAATGTGGGGTTTATGGAGCGCTTACGATCTAGGGGGCCACGGTTTTTTGCATATCCCGTAATAATACTCCTGGTCAATTAACATAATCCGAGCAAGGACGGTTTACGGAGATTTTTCCTGTTTCGGTTGACCCGGGTTCTCCGGCGTCGCCACCGCCCGGGGGTGTTGAAATGTGCCATCGTTAGTGACCGCTCCTAAAACCCGCTGAAACCACTGATTTCCGGGGGTTGCTTGCTTCCAGATGTGCCATCGTTAATTTCCGATGGTTCGGATCGCACTTTTTGGTAAGGTCAGCGATTGTTGCACCTTCGCTAGTAACGAACCATTTACGCCGTAAAAAGAGACTTCCGGCTCTGCCCGAAATTTGCGAAATGCGGCTCCGCAAGATTGCGTATCCAACCGAGTATTTCCTGGGTGGTGATCTCTCGTAGTGCGGGTACAAACATGCACTGAAGTATCGGCCAATAGCGGTTGCGTGCAGTTGGGGTGGGCCTTGATCGTCGATCCAGATTTTGAGCTGTAGCCCTAACGATGGCACAACTCACCAAAGCTCAACTCTCCTCAGCCTTGTAGCATTCTGCCACTGCCGCAATTTCTGGAAGTTGTGCCTGAATCCAATTGGAAGTAAATCGCTGAGCTTTAGCGGTTTGACCGCATTCTATTGAACTTGGAATTCTTGGCTAACCTCAGCTCACAACTTCCAGGGGGATACTCGGGCTGGGATTGGCTGGATGTTGAGCCGTCTTGCAGCGTATTGATGATCTCGTCGCCGTTGCTGAGTACGCTGCCGACCAGCGCCACATCACTGTTGCCTTACTCGGCGCCCGTGATGATCTGCGCCTTACCGCCATCGGCATACAGGACGTGGTCGCCTTCGCCTTGTATCCGGTTCATGCCCATCGACTCGCGGTTTCGATTCGCGCTTCCTCCCCACACTCGGTCACCCTCATGCAGTTGCGCTTCACTTCGTTCGCTGTGGCCAACTTACGGCGGGACTTTCACACACAAGATTGCGCCCATGCTGGGCGCACCAAATAAAAACGCCCCGACCAAGGTCGGGGCGTTTTTATTTGCAGCTAAAGGCTTAGCGCGGGAATGCTGGCGGGTTTACACCGGCCATGTCTTCCATCACGCGAACCACCTGGCAGCTGTAACCGAATTCGTTATCGTACCAGACGTACAGTACAACGCGGTTATCCTGGGTGATGGTCGCTTCAGCGTCCACGACGCCTGCGTGGCGCGAGCCAACGAAGTCGGTGGAAACCACTTCCTGCGAATTGACGTAGTCGATCTGCTTGTGCAGGTCCGAGTGCATGGCCATCTGGCGCAGGTACTCGTTGATCTCTTCGCGGGTGGTGGCCTTTTCCAGGTTCAGGTTCAGGATGGCCATCGACACGTTTGGCGTAGGAACGCGAATCGCGTTGCCGGTCAGCTTGCCCTTGAGCACTGGCAGTGCCTTGGCGGCTGCGGTGGCGGCACCGGTCTCGGTGATTACCATGTTCAGCGGCGCGGCGCGGCCACGACGACTGCCCTTGTGGAAGTTGTCGATCAGGTTCTGGTCGTTGGTGAACGAGTGAACGGTTTCGACGTGGCCGTTGACGATGCCGAACTTGTCATTCACAGCCTTCAGCACCGGCACGATGGCGTTGGTGGTGCAGGAAGCGGCCGAGATGATCTTGTCGTCAGGGCTGATGTCGCCATGGTTGATGCCGTGCACGATGTTCTTCAGCGCGCCCTTGCCAGGTGCGGTGAGGATCACGCGGGCAGCGCCCGGGCAGGCCAGGTGCTGGCCCAGGCCGTCGGCGTCACGCCATACACCGGTGTTGTCGACGATCAGTGCGTTCTCGATGCCGTACTGGGTGTAGTCGACTTCGGTCGGGCTCTTGGCGTAGATAACCTGGATCAGGTTGCCGTTGGCGGTGATGGTGTTGTTGGCTTCATCAATGGTGATGGTGCCATCGAACGGGCCATGAACCGAGTCGCGACGCAGCAGG
Source organism: Pseudomonas sp. PSB11 (assembly GCF_014596605.1). Classification (NCBI taxonomy): domain Bacteria; kingdom Pseudomonadati; phylum Pseudomonadota; class Gammaproteobacteria; order Pseudomonadales; family Pseudomonadaceae; genus Pseudomonas; species Pseudomonas sp. PSB11. The sequence goes on along the minus strand of NZ_NOIO01000040.1, from coordinate 36,129 downwards.
CTGGCACGCTTGACCAGGTCGTTCTCGGCGCCTTTGCGCACGACGATGGCGCGCAGGCGCAGGCCGTCGCCGCCACCGGTTTTTTCGATCAGGATGCGCGCCAGCAGACGGCCGATACGACCGAAGCCGTACAGGACAACGTCGGTGCCTTTGCGGGCGGAAGCGTTCTGCTGGCCAACCACGTCGGCCAGTTCTTCACGCACGAACTGCTCGGCAGAACGGCCATTGCCTTCAGCCTTGAACTTGGCTGCCAGCTTGCCCAGGTCTACCGAAGCGGCGCCGAGCTTGAGCTCGCTCATCGCCTTGAGCAGCGGGAATGTTTCGTGGACGGACAGCTCGGTATCGTCGGTTTGACGGTGACGAGCAAAGCGGTGAGCTTTGAGAATCGCAATGACTGAACGATTGATCAGGCTGCGGCCATAGATCGAGCTCACCACATTGTTATTGCGGTAAAGCTGACCGATAAGCGGAATCATCGCTTCTGCGAGTGCTTCACGGTCGATCCATTCACCAAGACACTGGTCGGGCTTCTGAGTCACGGGAACCTTCCACATGTAGGGGCAGAAAAAAGGGGCTACATTATGCCGCCGCGCGCCTCGTGTAGCAATGCGCGCTTGTCGCACCGCCAGTAACAAAATCCCTTTCAAAAAAATCGCGCACCGCTGAAACCCAATGAAACCGGGGCCTCCAGCTTCGTCAATTTTTTGGGGACAGCGCAACCTTGTCCGTAACCATCCGTAACACCGGTTGGTTTTGCCACTACATAATCGCTATTTCCCAGTAAAAAACACCGCGATTTTGTCTTTACCACTACATTTCTCCTTACCCGCGTAATAGACACATCTGCGACTGACAGCCGGCACCCGGGACCGCTACAATTACCGACTTTGTCGCAACGCTTGGAGCTCAACCTTCCGTGCCCGTTCTGCGTCTACCGCTTCTCCCTGCCGCGGCAGGTAAACAGCACTGGGGCAACCTGCCCGGTGCCGCCCTGAGCCTGGCCATCGCCGAGGCCGCCAGCGCTGCCAAGCGCTTTACCCTGCTGCTCACAGCCGACAGCCAAAGTGCCGAACGACTGGAACAGGAGCTGGGTTTCTTCGCCCCGGATTTGCCCGTGCTGCATTTCCCCGACTGGGAAACCCTGCCCTACGACCTGTTCTCGCCGCACCAGGACATCATTTCCCAGCGCATTTCGGCGCTTTATCGATTGCCGGAACTGAGTCATGGCGTGCTGGTGGTGCCGATCACCACTGCGCTGCACCGCCTGGCGCCGACCAAATTCCTGCTCGGCAGCAGCCTGGTCCTGGACGTCGGCCAGAAGCTCGATGTCGAGCAAATGCGCACCCGCCTCGAGGCCACTGGCTATCGCTACGTCGATACCGTGTACGAACATGGCGAATTCACCGTGCGCGGCTCCTTGATCGATCTGTTCCCGATGGGCAGCAAGCTGCCTTACCGGATCGACCTGTTCGACGACGAAATCGAAACCCTGCGCACCTTCGACCCGGAAAACCAGCGCTCCATCGACAAGGTCGATTCGGTCAAGCTGCTGCCGGCCAAGGAATTCCCGCTGGAGAAAGAAGCCGTCACCCGCTTCAAGGCACGGTTTCGCGAGCGCTTCGATGTCGACTTCCGGCGCTGCCCGATCTTCCAGGACCTGAACAGCGGGATTACCCCCGCCGGCATCGAGTACTACCTGCCGCTGTTCTTCGAAGAAACCTCGACGTTGTTCGATTACCTGCCTCAGGACACACAAGTGTTCTCCTTGCCAGGCATCGAGCAGGCCGCGGAAAATTTCTGGAACGACGTGCGCAACCGTTATGAAGAGCGGCGCGTCGATCCTTCGCGTCCTTTATTACCGCCTGCCGAGTTGTTCCTGCCAGTAGAAGACTGCTTCGCCCGCCTGAAAAACTGGCCGCGAGTGGTCGCCAGCCAACAGGATGTGGAGTCCGGCGCTGGCCGCGAGCGCTTCCCCGCAAGGGAATTGCCGAACCTGGCCATCGAAGCCAAGGCCACCCAGCCGCTGGCGGCGCTCTCGGGTTTCCTCGACGAGTTCCCTGGGCGCGTGCTGTTCACTGCCGAATCCGCGGGCCGTCGCGAAGTGCTGCTCGAACTGCTGGAACGCCTGAAGCTGCGGCCGAAGACCGTCGACAGCTGGCCGGACTTTGTCGCCAGCAAGGAGCGCCTGGCGATCACCATCGCGCCACTGGACGAAGGCCTGCTGCTGGATGATCCGGCCCTGGCGCTGGTCGCCGAAAGCCCGTTGTTCGGCCAGCGCGTGATGCAGCGCCGGCGCCGTGAGAAGCGCGCCGACGCCAACAACGACGCGGTCATCAAGAACCTCACCGAGCTGCGCGAAGGCGCGCCGGTGGTGCACATCGATCACGGTGTCGGTCGCTACCTGGGGCTGACAATCCTGGAAATAGACAACCAGGCCGCCGAATTCCTCACCCTTGAATACGCGGAAAACGCCAAGCTTTATGTGCCGGTGGCCAACCTGCACCTGATCGCCCGCTACACCGGCAGCGACGACGCCCTCGCCCCCTTGCATCGCCTGGGCTCCGAGACCTGGCAAAAAGCCAAGCGCAAGGCCGCCGAACAGGTGCGCGACGTCGCGGCTGAATTGCTCGATATCTACGCACGCCGCGCCGCTCGTGAAGGGTATGCCTTCGCCGACCCGAAAGCCGATTACGCCACCTTCAGCGCCGGCTTCCCGTTCGAAGAAACGCCAGACCAGCAAACCACCATCGAAGCGGTGCGCGAAGACATGCTCGCGCCCAAGCCGATGGATCGCCTGGTGTGTGGCGACGTCGGCTTCGGCAAGACCGAAGTGGCCATGCGCGCAGCGTTCATTGCGGTGCACGGCGGTCGCCAGGTGGCGATCCTGGTACCGACCACCCTGCTCGCCCAGCAGCACTACAACAGCTTCCGCGACCGCTTCGCCGACTGGCCGGTGAGCGTGGAAGTGATGAGCCGCTTCAAGTCGGCTAAAGAGGTGAACGCGGCGATCGCCGACCTGGCCGAAGGCAAGATCGACATCGTCATCGGCACGCACAAGCTGCTGTCCGACGATGTGAAAATCAAAAACCTGGGCCTGGTGATCATCGACGAAGAACACCGCTTCGGTGTCCGCCAGAAAGAACAGCTCAAGGCGCTGCGCAGCGAAGTCGACATCCTCACCCTGACCGCCACGCCGATTCCGCGCACGCTGAACATGGCCGTGTCGGGCATGCGCGACCTGTCGATCATTGCCACGCCGCCAGCCCGTCGCCTGTCGGTGCGCACCTTCGTCATGGAGCAGAACAAGAGCACGGTCAAAGAGGCCCTGCTACGTGAGCTGCTGCGTGGCGGCCAGGTCTATTACCTGCACAACGACGTCAAGACCATCGAGAAATGCGCCGCCGACCTCGCCGAGCTGGTGCCGGAAGCGCGGATCGGCATCGGCCACGGGCAAATGCGCGAGCGCGAACTCGAACAGGTGATGAGCGACTTCTACCACAAGCGCTTCAACGTGCTGATCGCCTCGACCATCATCGAGACCGGCATCGACGTGCCGAGCGCCAACACCATCATCATCGAGCGCGCTGACAAGTTCGGCCTGGCGCAGTTGCACCAGTTGCGCGGCCGGGTCGGTCGCAGTCACCACCAGGCCTACGCCTACCTGCTGACGCCGCCGCGCCAGCAGATCACCGCGGACGCGGAAAAGCGCCTGGAAGCGATCGCCAACACCCAGGACCTCGGCGCGGGCTTTGTGCTCGCCACCAACGACCTGGAAATCCGCGGCGCCGGCGAGTTGCTTGGCGACGGCCAGAGCGGGCAGATCCAGGCGGTCGGTTTCACGCTGTACATGGAAATGCTCGAGCGCGCGGTGAAGTCGATCCGCAAGGGCGAACAGCCCAACCTCGAACAACCACTGGGCGGCGGTCCGGAAGTCAACCTGCGCGTACCCGCATTGATCCCCGAAGACTATCTGCCGGACGTCCATGCCCGCCTGATTCTCTACAAGCGCATCGCTTCGGCCACCGACGAGGACGGCCTCAAGGATCTGCAGGTCGAGATGATCGACCGTTTCGGCCTGTTGCCCGAGCCGACCAAGAACCTGATGCGCATCACCGCACTGAAATTGCAGGCCGAATTGCTGGGCATCAAGAAAGTCGACGGCGGCCCGCAAGGTGGTCGAATCGAATTCGCGGCACAGACCCCGGTCGACCCGCTGACCCTGATCAAGTTGATCCAGAGCCAGCCCAAACGCTACAAATTCGAAGGCGCGACGATGTTTAAGTTCCAGGTGCCGATGGAGCGCCCGGAAGAACGCTTTAATACTGTAGAGGCGCTGTTTGAGCGTCTCATCCCGAAAACTGCTTGAAGGACGCCGCATGCGCCTGTTTCGCTCACTGACCTTGTTGATAACCCTGGTCGCCCCTTCGGTGTTTGCCGATGATCTGTATCAGATTGAAATGATTCTGGTGCGGCAGAATGCCGTGCCGGCGATTATCAGCCGTGCCGCGCCGGAAGACTGGGCCGCCGGCGCGCAAACCGTCAGCCCTGACAGCCTGCGCACGCCGAGCCTCAACAACGAAGTGGAAAAACTCACCGCCAGCAATGAATACAGCGTGCTGCTGCACAAGGCGTGGCAGCAGACGCTCGGCGAGATACCGGTCAAGGTGGCGGTCAGCGACGGCAAGGAACAATACGGCCAGTACCCGATCGAAGGCACCCTGAACCTGACGCTGGGACGCTTTACCGATGTGGATGCCGATTTCTGGGTTAACCAGTTCAACGACGACGGCCTGGTCACTGCCAGCGAACGCCTGAAACAGGAAAGCCACACCAAGAACGGCCAGCTCAATTTCCTCGACAACGGCCACCTGGGCCTGCTGATCAAGATCACCTCATTGACGGCGCCCGCTCCCCGGGAAGCCCCTGAAGTCGTCCCGGACTGATCGAGCCCCCCATGTCCGCGACCCTGAGCAAACCCCTGGCACCTTCCTGGGTCAGCCGATTCAAGGAACAGAGCCTGGAGCGCGGTCGCCGGTATGCCCTGGAGAATCGCGTCAGGATAGTCGAAGTCGGCGACGCGACGATCACCGCGGCGTGCGAAGGCTCTGGCGGTAACGTTTACCGTCAGACCATTCGCCTGCGCGAGTCGGCCAAAGGCACCTTGCTGATGGTCGATGCCACCTGCTCCTGCCCGGTGCACAGCAACTGCAAACATTGCGCGGCGGTGCTCCTGCAAATCCAGGAAACCCTCGACTACCCCGCCGCCGCCAAAGACGCCGAACTCCTGGAAAAACTCCAGGCGGTGCTGGAAAACCGCAGCCCCAAGGCACCACCGCAAGTGCTGGTGGACAACGTGCAACCGGTACCGCGCCTGTGGCTGGCGAGCATTGAGTTCAGCGCCTTCGAACCGCGCAACGGGCGAATGCAGCGTTACATCCAGCATCGCGCGGCGCTGTCTTTCGGTTACCTGGACGAGTACGTGTCAGGCCAGAAGAATGCCGACATCCTGATTCGCCAGGAGACCCAGACACTGCGGATAAAACGCCACCCGGACGTCGAACAGTCCTACCGGGAGCAGCTGCGAATCCTCGGTTTCAAGATCGCCACCCGGCAAAGCAAGGCCCTGCCGGAAAGCGCCGGCGAACTGTTCGAGATGGTCAACGACAGCGCCTGGCTGACCTTCACCCTCAATGAACTGCCAAAGTTGCGCACCCAGGGTTGGGAGCTGCAAATCAACGAAGACTTCGGCTTCGACCTGACTGCCGTGGACGACTGGTACGCCACGGTCGAACAGGTTCCGGAGCGCGACTGGTTCGACCTGGAGCTGGGGATCATCGTCAATGGCGAGCGGTTGAGCCTGTTGCCGATCCTGTTGAACCTGATGCGTTCCCACACCGAACTGCTCAATCCGGAACGCCTCGCTCGCCGGCGCGACGACGAGCTGATCCTGGTCAACATACCCAGCCGGCCGAACGCCGAGCACGGCCCGCTGCAAGTCGCCCTGCCCTTCGGCCGCCTGAAACCGGTACTGGCGACGCTTGGCGAGTTCTACCTTCAAGAACCTGGCGAAACCACGCTGCGCCTGAGCAAGGCCGACGCCACGCGCCTCAACTCACTGGAAGACCTGCCACTGCTCTGGGAAGGTGGCGAGCAGATCCGCAGCTTTGCCCAACGCCTGCGCGACATCAAGGACTACACCGCCTCGGCGCCGGACGGGCTGAACGCGACACTGCGCCCCTATCAACTCGAGGGCCTGAGCTGGATGCAGTCGTTACGCCAACTGGAAGTCGGCGGCATCCTCGCGGATGACATGGGCCTGGGCAAAACCCTGCAGACCCTGGCGCACATCCTCAGCGAGAAAAACGCCGGTCGCCTCGATCGCCCCTGCATGGTGGTGATGCCCACCAGTCTGATTCCCAACTGGCTCGACGAAGCGGCGCACTTCACTCCGCAACTCAAGGTACTGGCACTGTACGGCGCCAGTCGCAAAAAACATTTCGACAACCTCGCCGATTACGACCTGATCCTGACCACCTATGCCTTGCTGCCCAAGGACGTAGAACGCCTGGCGGCGCAGCCCTTGCACGTGCTGGTACTGGACGAAGCGCAATACATCAAGAACCCCAACAGCAAGGCCGCCCAGGCCGCCCGCGAGCTCAACGCCCGCCAGCGCCTGTGCCTGAGCGGCACGCCACTGGAAAACCACCTGGGCGAACTGTGGTCGCTGTTTCACTTCCTGCTGCCGGGCTGGCTCGGCGACGTCAAAAGCTTCAACAGTGATTACCGGGTGCCCATCGAAAAGCGCGCCAGCGAAGTCAGGCTTCAACACCTCAACAGCCGGATCAAACCCTTCCTGCTGCGTCGCACCAAGGAACAGGTGGCAACCGAGTTGCCGCCGAAAACCGAGATCATCCACTGGGTCGAACTCAACGAAACCCAGCGCGACCTGTACGAAACCATGCGCCTGGCCATGGACAAGAAAGTCCGCGACGAAATCACCCGCAAGGGCGTGGCACGCAGCCAGATCATCATCCTCGAGGCACTGCTCAAGCTGCGCCAGGTGTGTTGCGATCTGCGCCTGGTCAATGAAGCCACCCTTCCGGCGCGGGGCAGCACCTCGGGCAAGCTCGACAGCCTGATGGAAATGCTCGAAGAGCTGTTCGAGGAAGGCCGCAAGATTCTATTGTTCTCGCAGTTCACCTCGATGCTGGCATTGATCGAAGAAGAACTGAACAAGCGCGGCGTGCCCTACGCGCTTCTGACCGGACAGACCCGCGACCGTCGTACACCGGTGAAGGAATTCCAGAGCGGCAAGCGTCAGATCTTTCTCATCAGCCTGAAGGCCGGTGGTGTTGGCCTGAACCTGACGGAGGCCGATACCGTGATCCATTACGACCCTTGGTGGAACCCGGCAACGGAAAACCAGGCCACCGACCGCGCCTATCGCATCGGCCAGGAAAAGCCGGTGTTCGTCTACAAGTTGATCGCGCGCGGCACGGTGGAAGAGAAGATCCAGCATCTGCAGAAGGAAAAATCCGACCTGGCGGCGGGCGTCCTGGATGGACGACAGGCCGGGGACTGGAAGTTGCAGAGCGATGACATCGAGGCGCTGTTTGCGCCGCTGCCGGATAAGTTGGAGAAGCGCTGAAAACTGCGGCGCCGGGTAGATTGCTTTCGCGAGCACCCGCGCCAAGGTCGACCTCACCCTGACCATCCCCTCTCCTAACGCTCGCTCGATCTCTGCCATGCTGATCACCGATGCCGACTTGCCCGCCGCCGGATTCACCACCAGCGCCAGGCAGGCGTAATCCAGCTGCAGCTCGCGAGCCAGGGCCGCTTCGGGCATTGCGGTCATGCCAACGATGTCGCAACCATCGCGCTCCAGGCGCAGAATCTCGGCGGCGGTTTCCAGCCGCGGTCCCTGCATGCAGGCATAGACACCCCGATCGCTGAAACCCGCGCCTTCGGCCACCAGCGCTGCAATCAAGCGCTGGCGTAGCGATTCACTGTAGGGGTAGGTGAAATCGATGTGGGTCACCGGCTCCAGGTCATCGGCAAAGTAGCTGTGCTCGCGGCCACTGGTGTAGTCGATCAATTGATGCGGCACGCAGAAATGCCCGGTGCCATCGCCCCGTTGATGCCGCCCACTGCGTTGACTGCCAGAATGGCCCCGGCACCGGCCTGCTTCAGCGCCCAGAGATTGGCGCGATAATTCACCCGATGCGGCGCAAAACGGTGCGGGTGACCATGACGGGCGAGAAACAGCACGTCGCTGCCGGCATATTCGCCAATCTGCACTTCTGCAGACGGCGCGCCGTAGGGAGTGTCCAGCGCCAATGACTGGCGAATCTGCAGGCCTTCCAGCCGGGTCAGGCCGCTGCCGCCGATAATCGCGTAAACCGTCATGGCGCCTCCTTCTCAATCGATAAGTTGTGCATCCCTGAGCGCACCGACAGCCGCCAGCCAGCGCGGATCCTGGCGGTATTCGGTGCTCGCATGCGCCTGGCCGCGCATCCGTGCAATGCGCGCCGACGGCTTGACCTGCAAACGCTGGGCGGCACTCAAGGCCAGTTCGGCGGCTGCGCGGTCGTTGCACACCAGGCCCATGTCGCAGCCGGCGGTCAACGCCGCTTCGATACGGCTGGCGGCATCGCCCACCACGTGGGCACCGGCCATGGACAGGTCGTCGCTGAAAATCACCCCGTCGAACTGCAGTTCGCCCCGCAGGATGTCCTGCAGCCAGCGCCGCGAGAAGCCCGCCGGCTGGGTATCGACCTGGGGATAAATAACGTGGGCAGGCATGACGGCGGCCAGCTGTTTGCTCAACTTGGCAAAAGGCACCAGGTCATGGGCACGAATCTGCTCGAGGCTGCGCTCGTCATTGGGGATCGCGACGTGGGAATCCGCCTCGGCCCAGCCGTGGCCAGGGAAATGCTTGCCCGTGGCCGCCATGCCCGCGCTGTTCATGCCGCGAATGAAAGCACCGGCCAGCAGCGCGGCACGCTGCGGATCCGCTTCGAACGAACGGGTCCCGACCACGGCGCTGCGCTGGTGATCGAGATCCAGCACCGGGGCGAAGCTCAGGTCCAGGCCAACGGCCAGCACCTCGGTGGCCATGATCCAGCCGCACTGTTCGGCCAGGTATTCGGCGTTCGGATTGTCGGCAATGGCGCGCATCGCCGGCAGGCGCACAAAACCCTGGCGCAGGCGCTGGACCCGCCCGCCCTCCTGGTCCACCGCCAGCAGCAGGTCGGGACGAATGGCGCGGATCGCCGCGCTCAACTCGCGGACCTGGCGCGGATGTTCGATGTTGCGGGCGAAAATGATCAGGCCGCCCACTTCGGGCTGGCGCAACAATTGGCGATCTTCAGCCGTCAGCCAGGTACCGGCGACGTCCACCATCAACGAGCCTTGCAGGCCAGCAGTCATAACAGTTCCTTGATAACGATAAACCCGGCTCGCAACGATACGCCGCCCTGGGCTGCACCCGGGAGGTCGGCGATCATCTGTGGGAAAGGGCGCAAAACGAGAGTCGGCATGGGCGGCTAGCTTATCGGATGTCAGCTGCCGCGCCCACCCATGAACGGTTAAACCTTGGCGGCAACCGGTGTCGATTTGCTACGAGGACGCAGTTGCGCGGTGGCCATGGCCGAGTCGGTGACACCGGATTCGGCACGCATGCCGGCTGCCAGGAACGGCACCATCAGGCGCATGACCTGCTCGATGGAGGTGTTGACCCCGAAGTCGGTTTCGGCGATGGCGCGCAAGGCCTTGATACCGGACATACTGAACGCGGCCGCACCCAGCATGAAGTGCACGCGCCAGAACAGTTCGATCGGCGGGATGCGCGGGGCAGCCTCGTTGACCAGCAACATGTAGCGGCGAAACACCTTGCCGTACATATCTTCAAGATAGCGGCGCAAATGCCCCTGGCTCTGGCTGAAGGCCAGCCCGAGCAATCGCATGAAAATCGACAGGTCGTTGCCGCTGCGTGGCTGCACCACCAGGGCTTGCTCGACGAGGATTTCCAGCAATTCCTCGAGCGAAGGCTTGTTTTCCGGCTTGGCCTGGCGCCGCTCCAGCTCTTTATCGAGGCTGATGCAGAATGGCCCCAGGAAGCGCGAGAAGACGGCCTGGATCAGCGCCTTCTTGGAACCGAAGTGATAGTTCACCGCCGCCAGGTTCACACCCGCTTTGCTGGTGATCAAACGCAACGAGGTTTCGGCGAAACCTTTTTCCGCGAACAACTGCTCGGCAGCATCGAGAATGCGTTCAACGGTTTCCGACTGGGCCATGGCTACTCCGCCTGACAAACACTTGTTTGAAACATACGTTTCAGCCCGTGCATTGTCAAGTCTGGCAGTTCGTTTCGGGAATGGTCGGTCATGCATTTAACCACACAACCGCAAAGCTTCCATCAGCCGGTTGAGCGACCGTCTGGCGGCGCACAAAAAAAGGGGCATTGCCAAGACCGTTCCACTGTATATAATCCCAGTCACTGTATAAAAAGACAGAGCGATCAATATGCTAAAGCTGACGCCACGCCAAGCCGAGATTCTGGCCTTTATCAAACGCTGCCTGGAAGACAACGGCTACCCGCCGACCCGCGCGGAAATCGCTCAGGAACTGGGTTTCAAGTCGCCTAACGCGGCGGAAGAACACCTCAAGGCGCTGGCCCGCAAGGGCGCGATCGAGATGACGCCGGGAGCTTCGCGCGGTATCCGCATTCCCGGCTTCGAAGCCAAGGCCGACGACTCCAGCCTGCCAATCATTGGCCGCGTCGCGGCTGGCGCGCCGATCCTCGCCCAGCAACACGTTGAAGAGTCCTGCAACATCAACCCTGTGTTCTTCCACCCGCGCGCCGATTACCTGCTGCGCGTGCACGGCATGAGCATGAAGGATGTGGGTATCTTCGACGGCGACCTGCTGGCCGTCCACACCACCCGCGAAGCCCGCAATGGCCAGATCGTGGTTGCGCGAATCGGCGACGAAGTCACCGTCAAGCGCTTCAAGCGCGACGGTAGCAAAGTCTGGTTGCTGGCTGAAAACCCCGAGTTTGCCCCTATCGAAGTGAACCTGAAAGATCAGGAACTGGTGATCGAAGGCTTGAGCGTCGGCGTCATTCGCCGCTAAAGGAGGCTTTATGCAGTTCCCCTACACATCACAGCAAGCACAACTGCCGCTTCAGTTCGAGGCATTCATGGCACAGCCATTGGCGCCGATCCTGAAGGAAGCGGAGTCGCCCTGGAGCGCCGAACCCGAGGTGTTCAGTGAACTGTCTTTGCGTGGTGCAGCCGGGAACTGCCTGAACCTTCTGGCGCCGATCCTGCGCGAGCTCAGCCAGGACCAGGATGCTCGCTGGCTGACCCTGATCGCCCCGCCTGCCAGCCTGACCCAGGCCTGGCTGCGGGATGCCGGGCTCAATCGCGAACGCATCCTGCTGCTACAACCCCGTGGCACCCAAAGCGCCCAGCAACTGACTTGCGAAGCCCTTCGCCTTGGTCGCAGCCACACAGTGGTCAGCTGGCTCAACCCGTTGAGCAAAATCTCACGGCAACAACTGATCAGCGCCGCCCGGACCGGGGACGCTCAAAGCCTGAATATTCGACTGGGTTAACGGCACACGCTGAACGCGCGGGGCTTCTGCAAGGATAGAGAAGCCTATTAAAGGCAGTGCCGGAAAAACCGACAGGCGGAGATCAATGAAGGACCCGCGGCCCCTCTTCTTTCTCGAATTCACCTTCAACCATACGTCCCGCCATCTGCACACCGACGCTCAACATCGCCTTGGCGACTTCCACGTGCTGGCCTTGCAGGAACGCCTTGGCATCCTCGGAGAAATCCAAAGTAACCAGAGAACCCTCGTCCTCTGCCCTGCGCAGTTCGATTCGGCCGTCTGGTAACTCGACAATTTCTAGAAAGGACGTTGGCATAAAGGTCTGTTCTCCACGGAAGGCGAGCATTATATAGGCATCAGCCAAGCTTCGCTCGGGATCTTGACCAGATACCCTCGCAAAAAACGACTCGGCAGCCGAGCAAACAACCCCAAGGGTCGCCTGCTGCGCTGTTTAGTTGATCAGCACTCGTTCAAGCCTTCGCGAAAACGGATGGCCAGGCTTTTCAGGTTTTGCCGCCAGCTCTCCAGCTCCTCGCGACCCAGCTCCTGGGGCGCCTCTTCTTCATCGAGGTTTACCGCCACGATCAACGGCTGCGTTACATCACCCTTAGGCTTGTGCGGCGCTCGAGGCGGCTGGAACAACGCAGCATGGGCAGCCAGCAACTTGGCCAGCCAGGTTTCCGGGTTGTTGGCCAGCTCGACCATCTCGGCCATTTCCGGAATGGCGATACTGTCCAACACTTCGCGGGTCAGCAACGACTCGGCCCGGGAAGCATTGGCCTGGGGCAAACGATAGAAACCGGCGATTTCGTGACACAAGCCCAACAAGGCTCCGTAGAGGTGAAACAACGCCGATTCTCGCTCCGCCTGGATCAGCGCCAAGGCATTCATCGCCCGCCCCTGTTCGGCCTTGGCGAGCGCTTCCAGCGACAGGCCGGCGAAATAAATCTTCTGGTTGGTACGGGTATAGAGTTCGTGGGCCATGACGGCAGCCTCCACAACGAAATAATTGCTTCACGCAGGTCAGACAGTGTCGTGGATCAACTACTTCTCCCGCAAGTATTGTCTGATCGTGAAATAGATACCGGCTCGATAAATCACCGCACCACTCGATGCCCCGCTTGGGCACGGCATGCCCTCTCTCCGGCATTGCTCCGTGGGTCGCCGCGATGGGCCATCATGGTTCAACGTGGCACTCGCGATCAAAAGCAGAGCGAGGCGCCCTGTAGGAGCGAGCATGCTCGCGAAAAACCTGAGGGCACCACGGGGTGTCAGGCTCCCCGCGTTATCGTTGACGTTCATCGCGAGCCTGCTCGCTCCTACAGGAGATCGGGTACAGCCGCGAGAGATTGCTCGCCTGTCAGGCCACCTTCGCCGGCAAGCCGGAACCCCGCAGACATCGCAAACAAAAAAGCCGCATGAAAACCCGAAGGTTCTCATGCGGCTTTTTCGGCTTGGCGGTTTTTACGCCTTCGCAGCAGGTCGCTTGTCCTCGACCTTCCACTTGCCACCGTCGTAGAACGCCTTCCAGCCAGTCGGCTTACCGTCGACTTCGGACTGTACGTATTGCTCCTTGGTCTTGCGGCTGTAACGGATCACAGCAGGCAGGCCATCCGGATCTTTCTTTGGCGCTTCGCACAGGAAGTGGTACTTCGGATCGATCTCATCCTTGTGCGGCACGATCTCGAGCACCAGCGGTGCGCGGGTCTCGCGGTTTTTCGGGAACTGGCTGGCGGCCAGGAACAGGCCCGACGCACCGTCGCGCAGGATGTAGGTGTCGTTGACCTTTTCGCATTTCAGCTCAGGCATCTTCACCGGGTCCATCTTCGGCGGCGCCGCATCACCGCTTTTCAGCAGTTTGCGGGTGTTCTTGCAGGTCGGGTTGGTGCAACCGAAGAACTTGCCGAAACGGCCGGTCTTGAGCTGCATCTCGCTGCCGCACTTGTCGCATTCCAGGCTCGGACCTTCATAGCCCTTGATGCGATAGGTGCCCTCTTCGATTTCGTAGCCATCGCAATCCGGATTGTTACCGCAGATGTGCAACTTGCGCTTCTCGTCCAGCAGGTAGGCATCCATTGCCGTGCTGCAGATCGGGCAGCGGTGCTTGCCACGCAGCACCAGCGATTCCGATTCACCCTCGTCGTCCGCGGCGATTTCATCGCCCGGCACCAGGTTGACGGTCGCCTTGCAGCGTTCTTTCGGTGGCAGGCTGTAGCCCGAGCAACCGAGGAACACGCCGGTCGACGCGGTACGAATCTGCATCGGACGCCCGCAAGTGGTGCACGGAATATCCGTCATCACTGGCTGGTTGGCGCGCATGCCACCGTCCGGACTCTCGGCTACCTCGAGTTTCTTCTTGAAGTCGCCGTAGAACTCATCGAGCACGTTTTTCCAGTCGCGTTCGCCCTGGGCCACGTCGTCGAGGTGCTCTTCCATGCCGGCGGTGAAGCCGTAGTCCATCAGGTTGGAGAAGCTCTCGGCCAGGCGCTCGGTGACGATGTCGCCCATCTTTTCCGAATAGAAGCGACGGTTGTGCAGCGCCACGTAGCCGCGGTCCTGGATGGTCGAAATGATCGCCGCGTAGGTCGAAGGACGACCGATGCCGCGTTTTTCCATTTCCTTGACCAGGCTGGCTTCCGAGTAACGCGCCGGTGGCTTGGTGAAGTGCTGGGTCGGATCAAGCTTGATCAGCTTCATCGCGTCGCCCTGGGCCATGTCCGGCAGCACGTCGTCGTCGCCCGGCTTGGCGATTTGCGGCATGACGCGGGTGTAGCCGTCGAACTTGAGGATACGGCCCTTGGCACGCAGCTCGAAGTCGCCCGCACCGACGGTGACCGTGGTCGACAGGTATTGCGCCGGCAGCATCTGGCAGGCGAGGAACTGGCGCCAGATCAGCTCGTAGAGGCGCTCTGCATCACGCTCCATGCCCGACAGCTTGCTTGGCTCAGTGTTGGCGTCAGACGGACGAATCGCTTCGTGAGCCTCTTGTGCGCCTTCCTTGCTGCTGTAGACGTTCGGGTTTTCCGGCAGGTACTTCTTGCCGAACTCGCTTTCAATATAGGTACGCGCCATCGCCACGGCATCGGCCGAGAGGTTGGTGGAGTCAGTACGCATGTAGGTGATGTAGCCGGCTTCGTACAGACGCTGGGCCATCATCATGGTTTTCTTCACGCCAAAGCCCAGGCGGTTACTCGCGGCCTGCTGCAAGGTGGACGTGATGAACGGGGCCGACGGCTTGCTGCTGGTCGGTTTGTCTTCGCGCTTGACGATGCTGTAGCTGGAAGACTTGAGCTTCTCCAGCGCCGCCATGGCCTGGGCTTCGTTGAGCGGCTTGAAGGCTTCGCCCTTCTCCCGAGCCACGTCGAAACGCACGGTCGCGCCCTTGGCGGTGCCGAGGTCGGCGTGGACTTCCCAATATTCTTCCGGGATGAACGCGCGGATTTCACGCTCGCGCTCCACCACCAGCTTCACGGCAACCGACTGCACACGACCGGCGGACAGGCCGCGGGCGATCTTGGCCCACAGCAGCGGCGACACCATGTAACCCACCACGCGGTCGAGGAAACGACGCGCCTGCTGGGCGTTGACCCGATCGATGTCCAGCTCGCCTGGCTGGGAGAAGGCTTCCTGGATCGCCTTCTTGGTGATTTCGTTGAACACCACGCGCTTGTAGCGGCTGTCGTCACCACCAATGGCTTCGCGCAGGTGCCAGGCAATGGCTTCCCCCTCGCGATCCAAGTCGGTTGCGAGATAGATGGTGTCAGCATCCTTGGCGAGCCGGCGCAGCTCCTCGATGACTTTTTCCTTGCCCGGAAGGATCTCGTACTTGGCTTTCCAGCCGTGATCGGGATCGACACCCATGCGCGCGACCAGCTGCTTGCGCGCCTTTTCCTTCGGCGACAAGGCCGGCGCTTCGCCCGCGGCAGCCTTGCCGCGCTTGGCGGCTGGCTCTTTGCTGGCGCTAGCCGAACCGCTGGTGGGCAGGTCTCGGATATGGCCGATACTCGACTTCACCACGTATTCGTTGCCCAAATACTTGTTGATGGTCTTGGCCTTAGCCGGGGATTCCACAATGACCAGCGATTTGCCCATGGATCAGAAAATTCCTGAATTCTAGAAGTGAAAGGCGGTTGGCGCCTGACGCGGCACCGCTATATATAGTGGCTGCAAGGTGAGGTCAAGCGCAGGGTTTTGCGCGCACTCAGCTTATGGCTTGTTAAAAAGGCTTGGCTCGGCTTGCACCAAAGCAAAGCGCGGCACCTGTTCGCCGTCAACCTCGACCGACTCCAGGAACATGCTCAAGGGGCGTACCCAAAAGCCGTAATCGCCATACAGGGCTTGGTAGAAGACCACTTCTTCCTCGGTTTCCGAATGCCGCGCGACACTGAATACACGGTACTGCGGACCTTTGTAATGTTGGTAGAGCCCAGGTTGTATCGGCATGCTTCGGCCCTCACTCAAATCAGCTTGAAATAAAAAATAAAAAAATCCGCAAAAACAAAAACCGGGGCACTTGGCCCCGGCTTCCGTCAACGCAACGCTTAAACGCGTTCGAAGACGGTGGAGATGCCTTGGCCGAGACCAATGCACATGGTGGCTACCCCAAGGTTGCCGCCATTCTGCTTCATCACGTTCAGCAAAGTGCCGGAAATCCGCGCACCGGAGCAGCCAAACGGGTGACCCAGGGCGATCGCGCCGCCGTGCAGGTTAACCTTCTCGTTCATCTTGTCGAGCACTTTCAGATCTTTCAACACTGGCAAGGCCTGTGCGGCGAAAGCTTCGTTGAGCTCGAAATAGTCGATGTCGGAGATACTCAGACCCGCACGCTTCAATGCTTTGTGCGTGGCCGGTACTGGACCATAGCCCATGATCGCCGGGTCCACACCGGCCACTGCCATCGAGCGGATCACCGCCAGAGGCTGGATGCCCAGGTCCTGCGCACGCTGCGCCGACATCACGATCATGCACGAGGCACCGTCGGTGATCTGCGACGAAGTACCAGCAGTCACGGTGCCCCCCTTTGGATTGAAAGCAGGCTTGAGAGCCGCCAGGCTTTCCAGGGTAGTTTCCGGACGAATGGTTTCGTCGTAGTCGAAGGTTTTCAGGAAACCGTTCTCGTCGTAGCCCTGCATCGGGATGATTTCGTCCTTGAACTTGCCTTCCACGGTCGCCTTGTGGGCGAGTTGGTGGGAGCGCAAGCCAAAAGCGTCCTGCTGTTCGCGAGTGATGCCGTGCATCTTGCCCAGCATTTCCGCGGTCAGGCCCATCATGCCCGAAGCTTTTGCCGCGTACAGCGACATGTGCGGGTTCGGATCGACACCGTGCATCATGCTCACGTGACCCATATGCTCGACGCCGCCAACCACGAAAACGTCACCGTTGCCGGTCATGATCGCTTGCGCAGCCGTGTGCAGGGCACTCATCGAGGAGCCACACAGGCGGCTGACGGTCTGGCCGGCCGAGGTGTGCGGGATCTGGGTCATCAGCGACGCCATGCGCGCGATGTTCCAGCCCTGCTCCAGGGTCTGGTTCACACAGCCCCAGATCACGTCTTCGACTTCAGCAGGGTCGACCTTGACGTTGCGTTCCAGCAGCTTGCTGATCAGGTGCGCCGACATGTCTTCGGCGCGGGTGTTGCGGTGCATGCCGCCCTTGGAGCGGCCCATCGGAGTACGACCGAAGTCGACAATCACGACGTCTCTTGGATTCAAGCTCATAAAATTTCACTCTCGCTCAAAAGTTGGGACGCTTAACCGAAGAACCGCTGGCCGGTCTTGGCCATTTCACGCAGTTTTGCGGTCGGGTGGTACAGCGCGCCCAAATCAGCGTACTGGTCAGCCAGGGCAACGAACTCTGCAACACCGATCGAATCGATGTAGCGCAGCGCACCGCCACGGAATGGAGGGAAACCAATACCGTAGACCAGGCCCATGTCGGCTTCGGCGGCGGTTTCGACAATGCCGTCTTCCAGGCAACGCACGGTTTCCAGGCACAGTGGGATCATCATCCAGTTGATGATGTCTTCATCGGTGACTTCGCGCTGTTCAAAGACGATGGGCTTGAGCACTTCCAGTACAGACGGGTCGGCGACTTTCTTTTGCTTGCCCTTCTTGTCGGTCTCGTAGGCGTAGAAGCCCTTGCCGTTCTTCTGGCCCAGGCGCTTGGCTTCGTAGAGCACGTCCACGGCCGAGCGAGTGTCGTCCTTCATGCGGTCCGGGAAGCCTTCAGCCATCACGTCGCGACCGTGGTGGCCGGTGTCGATGCCGACCACGTCCATCAGGTACGCCGGGCCCATCGGCCAGCCGAATTTTTCCATGACCTTGTCGATACGGACGAAGTCCACACCGGCACTGACCAGCTTGGCGAAACCGCCGAAGTACGGGAACAGCACGCGGTTGACCAAAAAGCCCGGGCAATCGTTGACCACGATCGGGTTCTTGCCCATTTTCTTGGCGTAGGCAACGGTAGTGGCCACTGCCAGCTCGCTGGACTTCTCGCCACGAATCACTTCCACCAGCGGCATCATGTGCACCGGGTTGAAGAAGTGCATGCCGACGAAGTTTTCCGGACGCTTGAGGGCCTTGGCCAGCAAGGTGATGGAAATGGTCGAGGTGTTGGACGCGAGGATGGTGTCCTCCTTGACCTTGTCTTCGACTTCGGCCAGAACAGCTTGCTTGACCTTCGGGTTCTCGACGACGGCTTCAACCACCAGGTCCACGTGACCGAAGTCGCCGTAGGACAGGGTCGGACGAATGCCGTTGAGCACTTCAGCCATTTTCGCGGCGGTCATGCGGCCCTTGTCAACGCGGCCAACCAGCAGTTTGGCGGCTTCGGCCAACCCCTGCTCGATACCGTGCTCGTTGATGTCCTTCATCAGGATCGGCGTGCCTTTGGACGCCGACTGATAGGCGATGCCGCCACCCATGATGCCGGCGCCCAGTACGGCAGCCTGCTTCACGTCCTTGGCGATTTCGTCGTAGGCCTTGGCTTTTTTCTTCAGTTCCTGATCGTTCAGGAACAGGCCGATCAGGCTCTGTGCAGCGGCGGTCTTGGCCAGTTTGACGAAGCCGGCAGCTTCGATTTCCAGGGCCTTGTCACGACCGAAGTTCGCGGCTTTCTGGATGGTCTTGATCGCTTCGACCGGGGCCGGGTAGTTCGGGCCCGCTTGACCGGCCACGAAACCCTTGGCGGTTTCGAACGCCATCATTTGTTCGATTGCGTTCAGCTTGAGCTTTTCAAGCTTCGGCTGGCGCTTGGCCTTGTAGTCGAACTCGCCGGAAATGGCGCGCTTGATCATTTCCAGCGCAGCTTCCTGCAGTTTTTCAGGGGCAACCACGGCATCGACGGCACCGACTTTCAGCGCGTCTTCAGGACGGTTTTCCTTGCCGGCGGCGATCCACTCGATGGCGTTGTCGGTACCGATCAGGCGCGGCAGGCGCACGGTACCGCCGAAGCCCGGGTAGATGCCCAGCTTGACTTCCGGCAGGCCGATCTTGGCCTTGGTCGACATGACGCGGAAGTCCGCTGCCAGGCACATCTCCAGACCACCGCCCAACGCGATGCCATTGATCGCGGCGACAGTCGGGACGTTGAGGTCTTCGAAATCGCTGAAAATCTTGTTGGCTTCGAGGTTGCCAGCCACAAGCTCTGCATCCGGCAGCTTGAAGTTGTCGACGAATTCGGTGATGTCGGCGCCGACGATGAACACGTCCTTGCCACTGCTGACGATCACACCCTTGATCGAAGCATCTGCCTTGATGGCGTCCACGGCCTGACGCAGTTCGTTCAGGGTTAGACGGTTGAACTTGTTGACGGACTCACCCTTGAGGTCGAACTTCAGTTCGACGATGCCACTTTCAAGAGCCTTAACCGTGATGGCTTTACCTTCGTAAATCATCAACTGATCTCCACGATATGGAAGCTGAACAGTACACGCCGGACGCAGGCGGATGGCTGGCAGGGACGTCACTCGTCGATGCTACGCCTATCCACCCGGCACACCCGCCAACGCGATAGTCGGGATTCTGTAGGAGCTGTTTGTCGTACAAACGCTCATTTCATACGCCCGTTTGATTTGGGTACGCCACCTTCACGGAAATTCCGACAATTGTCAATCGCCCAAAGTGTGGGTTGAGAGGCGACTTGGCGGTCATTTCTGCAGGACGAAGGCCTGCAACACGAGGTTGCATGAGCAATCATTCATAGAATCAATCTTTAGAAAATTCGCCCTAATTCACTGCAGCCTGTGTTTAACAAGCTACGCTGGCGAAACCTGGGGAAAAAACTGAACGCTTTTGGCGAATGCCCAGCGTAAGATCAGCCCAAACCGAATTACCGGCCTGCCTGGCCAACCCGCCCGATGACGTTGTCGGGCTTTTTATTGCCTGCAAAAACCCACGCGCGCCCTTGTAGGAGCTGCCGCAGGCTGCGATCTTTTGATCTTGCTTTTAAAAAATCGAAAGATCGCAGCCTGCGGCAGCTCCTACAGGGGATGGGGGTGTCTGCGGGGTTTAGGCCAGCGCCTTGAGGGTAGCATCGATATTTTGCAAAACGGCCGCCTCACCCTTCTCACCCCAATACAACGTGATCATCTGCTTGTCGGCCTCGACCTTGTAGACGTTGTCTGGCAATTTTTCGAAATGATTTAGCAGTGCCCGATCCTCGCAGGGTTCCTGCCATTGGTTGACCCACAAACCCGGTGATTTTTGCCAATAACTCCAGCACGCCGGCTGGTTGCCCCGCCGTGGTCGGTGGTACTGCGCACACGGGTTTGGCGGTTCCTGGGCGAGCCAGTGCGGCCATTCCTGAGGCGCCAGCTGCATGGCCAGGCCAATGCGTCGCGCCTCCATGCGCAGGGCCATGCGACCACTCTGATGGCGCGAGGGTCGCAGCCATGCCAAGGGGCTCAACACCACCAGCAGGATTGACACCACTATCCAGACCGTCATATCTGTACTCCCGATTCTTGATGAGCGCATTGAGTCACTTTGGAAACACTGCGCTTGAAACCAGCCATACTTACCAATATTGCAACCCTCAGGAGGAGCACCTCATGCCCTACAACCACATTCTGGTCGCTGTAGACCTGACCGAAGAGTGCGACCCTGTCATCCACCGTGCTCGCGAGCTGGCGGTGAGCAACGGGGCCAAATTGTCCCTGGTGCATATCGTCGAACCCATGGCCATGGCCTTTGGTGGCGATGTGCCAATGGACCTGTCACAACTGCAACAACAGCAGTTCGACCAGGCCAAGGAGCGACTTGAGCGCCTGAAACACAAGTACAGCGAACTCGAAGGCGCCAATTGCCACCTGACCTATGGCCAGCCACGCCAGGAAATCCACCACTTCGCCAAGGAGCAGCAGTGCGACCTGGTCGTGGTTGGCAGTCACGGCCGCCATGGCCTGGCATTGCTGCTGGGCTCCACGGCGAACGACGTCCTGCACGGCGCGCCTTGCGATGTGCTTGCCGTGCGCCTGCAAAGCAAAAGCTGACAACACCGCCCTCCCTGTGGGAGCGAGCCTGCTCGCGAATGCGTTGTGATGATCGACAAATTTGTTGAATGTCAAGCCGCTTTCGCGAGCAGGCTCGCTCCCACAAGGGATCTGCAGTAATCCGCAGATCGCATTGCATAAGAAAGCCCGGCGTTCACGTGTGTGAAGCCGGGCTTTTTTATTGCCGGATCAATCAGGCATCCAGCTCGGCCCAGCGCTCGACCATGATGTCGAGTTCAGCCTGCAACTGTGCCAGCTGAGCAATCACCGCAGCGGTTTCCGCCGCCGGGCGCAGGTAGAAGCCCGCATCGGCCATCTGCCCCTCAACCGCGACGATCTGCTGTTCCATGGCTTCGATCTGCCCTGGCAACGCTTCCAGCTCTCGCTGCAACTTGTAGCTGAGCTTCTTCTTCGCCACTGGCGCCTCGACGGCGGCTGCTACAGGCGCGGGCTCGGCCTTGACCACGGCCGAGTTCAGGTCGGCCTTGCCGGACTTGCTCTCGGTCACGCCCAGCAGGCGCGGGGAACCGCCCTGGCGCAGCCAGTCCTGATAACCGCCAACATACTCGCGAACCTTGCCTTCACCTTCGAAGACCAGGGTGCTGGTGACCACGTTGTCGAGGAATGCCCGGTCGTGGCTGACCATCAACACGGTGCCGTTGAAGGTCAACAACACTTCCTCGAGCAGCTCGAGGGTTTCAACGTCGAGGTCGTTGGTCGGTTCGTCGAGCACCAGCAGGTTTGCCGGCTTGCTGAACAGCTTGGCCAGCAACAGGCGGGCACGCTCGCCACCGGACAGCGCCTTGACCGGCGTGCGGGCACGCTGCGGGCTGAACAGGAAGTCGCCGAGGTAGCTCAGCACGTGGCGGCTCTGGCCGTCGATATCGATGAAGTCGCGACCTTCGGCGACGTTATCGATCACGGTCTTTTCCAGGTCGAGCTGATGACGCAACTGGTCGAAGTAGGCGACATCGATCTTGGTGCCTTCTTCCACCTTGCCGCTGGTGGGCTGCAGGCCACTGAGCATCAGCTTCAGCAGGGTGGTCTTGCCGGTGCCGTTGGCACCGAGCAGGCCGATACGGTCGCCGCGCTGCAGCACCATGGAGAAGTCCTTGATCAGGAACGGACCGCCCGGGTGAGCGAAGCTCACGTTCTCGAGCACCATCACCTGCTTGCCGGACTTGTCGGCGGTTTCCAGCTGGATGTTGGCCTTGCCGGTGCGTTCACGACGCTCGCTGCGCTCGACGCGCAGGGCCTTCAGCGCACGTACACGGCCTTCGTTACGGGTACGACGGGCCTTGATGCCCTGGCGAATCCACACTTCTTCCTGGGCCAGGCGCTTGTCGAACAGTGCGTTGGCGGTGGCTTCGGCGGCCAGCTCGGCTTCCTTGTGCACCAGGAAACTGGCGTAGTCGCCGTTCCAGTCGATCAGGCCGCCGCGATCCAGTTCCAGGATGCGGGTCGCCAGGTTCTGCAGGAAGGAACGGTCGTGCGTGATGAACAGCACGGCGCCCTGGAAATCCTTCAGCGCCTCTTCCAGCCAGGCGATTGCACCGATGTCCAGGTGGTTGGTCGGTTCGTCGAGCAGCAGCAGGTCTGGCTCGGACACCAGGGCCTGGGCCAGCAGCACGCGACGACGCCAGCCGCCGGACAATTCGGCGAGGGTCTTGTCCGCCGGCAACTGCAGGCGACTCAGGGTGCTGTCGACCAGGGTCTGCAGACGCCAGCCGTCGCGGGCCTCGAGGTCGTGCTGGACGTGCATCAGCTTGTCCAGGTCCGCTTCGGTGACGCAGTTCTGGCTCAGGTGGTGATATTCGGCGAGCAACGCGCCGACACCGTCCAGGCCTTCGGCAACCACGTCGAACACTGTCCGCTCGTCGGCTACCGGCAATTCTTGCGGCAATTCGCCAATCTTGAGCCCGGGTGCGCGCCAAACCGAGCCGTCATCGGGCTTCTGGTCGCCCTTGACGAGCTTCATCATGCTGGACTTGCCAGTGCCGTTGCGGCCGATGATGCACACCCGCTCTCCACGGGCGATCTGCCAGGACACCTTGTCCAACAACGGCATAGCGCCGAAAGCAAGGGACACATCGCTGAATTTGAGCAGGGTCATGAGCTTCTCCAAAAACCGGGCGCGCATTCTACCTGAAACGGGGCTCCAGCAGGCCGGCAATTTCACCTTGGCAGCACTCTGCACAACAAATGTTGCGAACTGATGCAGACCGGTCGGCAAAGCTTTCGCCCGTTGCTGGCAAAAGGCTAAGCTACAGATAATCAGTGCGGGCATCGCCAGCACTTGTCATGTTTTTTCTGTCCGGACGTCTCATGCGCAGTCGCCTTCTCAATTTTTTGTCATGTTTTTTACTTTCTGCCGCTGCCGTTCAATCCGCACAGGCGGTGGACCTGTCTACCCAACGCCAATACTACGATGAAGCCAAGCGCGCCCTGGCGAAGGGCGACACCGGGCCGTATTTCCGCTACAGCCAGGCCCTGGCCGACTATCCGCTGGAGCCATACCTGGCTTACGACGAACTGACCGCGCGCTTGAAAACCGCGAGCAATGCCGAGATTGAGAAGTTCCTCGCCGAACACGGTGACCTGCCCCAGGCCAACTGGATGAAGCTGCGCTGGTTGCGCTGGCTGGCGGAACGCGGCGACTGGGCGACCTTCGTCAAGTATTACGACCCCAAGTTGAATTTCACCGAACTGGACTGCCTCAACGCGCAGTACCAGATCAGCCACAACCTCAAGACCGAAGGCTACGCCAACGCCAACAAGCTCTGGCTAAGCGGTAAAACGCAACCGGCAGCCTGTGATGCCCTGTTCGGCATGTGGGCCGCCGAAGGCCAGTTGACCGAGCAGAAACGCTGGGAACGCGCCAAGCTCGCCGCCCAGGCACGCAACTACCCACTGGCCAACAGCCTGGTCAATGGCTTGACCACCCTAGCCCCCCGTGGCCGCCTGCTGGTCGATGTGGCCCAGAATCCCGAGCTGCTCAATTCGCCGTCGCGCTTCGCCCCGGCCGACGAACCGATGTCGGACATTGTCAGCCTCGGCCTGCGCCGCTTAGCCCGCCAGGATCCGGACAGGGCCATGGCCCTGCTCGACGGTTACGCCAGCAGCATGCACTTCTCGCGCGACGAAAAAGTGGCCATCGCCCGGGAAATCGGGCTGACCCTGGCGCGACGCTTCGACAGCCGCGCGCTGGACATGATGACCAAATACGACCCTGAACTGCGCGACAACACGGTGTCTGAGTGGCGCATGCGTCTGCTGCTGCGCCTGGCGCGCTGGGACGATGCCTACCAGTTGACTCGCCGCCTGCCCCAGGACCTGGCCACCACCAACCGCTGGCGCTATTGGCAAGCCCGTAGCCTGGAACTGGCGCAGCCGCAGAACCCGGAGGCACTGAACCTCTACAAGAGCCTGGCCCGCGAGCGCGATTTCTATGGTTTCCTCGCCGCCGACCGTTCGCAGTCGCCGTATTCTTTGAACAATAAGCCGCTGATGCTCAGCCAGGCGCTGATCAACAAGGTGCGCAACACCCCTGGCATACGCCGCGCCCTGGAGTTTCACGCCCGCGGGCAGATCGTCGACGGTCGCCGCGAGTGGTATCACGTCAGCCGCCACTTCAGTCGCGATGAAATGGTTGCCCAGGCGAAACTGGCCTATGACCTGAAATGGTATTTCCCGGCGATTCGCACCATCAGCCAGGCCCAGTACTGGGACGACCTGGACATTCGCTTCCCGATGGCCCACCGCGAAACCCTGGTCCGTGAAGCCAAGGTCCGTGGCCTGCACTCCAGCTGGGTATTTGCCATCACCCGCCAGGAAAGCGCCTTCATGGACGATGCCCGCTCCAGCGTCGGTGCCAGCGGCCTGATGCAATTGATGCCTGGCACCGCCAAGGAAACCGCACGCAAGTTCAGCATTCCGCTGGCCTCGCCGCAGCAAGTGTTCAACCCGGACAAGAACATCCAGCTGGGCGCGGCTTACCTGAGCCAGGTTCACAGCCAGTTCAACGGCAACCGCGTCCTCGCCTCCGCCGCCTACAACGCCGGCCCCGGCCGCGTGCGCCAATGGCTGCGTGGCGCCGATCACCTGAGCTTCGACGTCTGGGTGGAAAGCATCCCGTTCGACGAAACCCGCCAGTACGTGCAGAACGTGCTGTCGTATTCAGTGATCTACGGCCAGAAGCTCAACTCGCCGCAACCGCTGGTGGATTGGCATGAGCGGTACTTCGACGATCAGTGAGTTTGATTGAAGCAAGGTCAGAAGATCGCAGCCTGCGGCAGCTCCTACGGGGTGTACACCGTCCCACTGTAGGAGCTGCCGCAGGCTGCGATCTTTTGATTCTGATTCTCAAATCCAAATGGCATCCCACAAGGGATATTCGCCAACCTTGGAAACCAACCCGGCCCGCAACGGATTCATGACGATATACCGCGCAGCTCCCTTGATATCCTCATCACGCCGTAACGCGCGATCGTAATACCCCCGCTGCCACAATCGCCCCTACTCACCGCGCACCAGATTGATCGAACGGCTGCTTCTGGATTTGATGCGGCACATCAACTCCGCCAGGGTCCCATGTTTCAATTCAATCAGCCAATGCAGGTGATCCGGCATTACGACCCAGGCCATGGAAGTGACCGACGCGCTTTCATCAGCGCAGCGCAGTTGATCCACCAAAAGACGACCCAAACGCCAATCAGCAAATACCGGCTGGCGCTGATGAGTGACTGCTGTCAGCAGATAGAGGCGACCCTGTTCAGCAAATCTGGACTTGCGCAGGCGACACCCATTTGCGGCGATGGGCATTCCGTTGCCCTCCCTGAATATGCGGATTGCACAAGATTAGCCCACTGAGATGAGACCGCTGATATGCGCAATTTCTGCATATTTCAGAGCGCCGTTACCGGGTCGGTTACTGGATCGCTCAACGAATCCATCTCACGAAACCTCGCGTTCATCACTGAACTGCAAAGCCGCCAACCGCGCATACAGCGCATTGTTCGCAATCAGCGACTGGTGCGTCCCCACCGCCACCAGTTTCCCCTGGTCCATCACCGCAATGCGATCGGCGTTTTTGACCGTGGCCAGGCGGTGGGCGATGACCAGGGTGGTGCGGTTTTTCATCAGGCTCGGCAATGCCTGTTGGATCAAGTACTCGCTTTGCGCGTCGAGGGCGCTAGTGGCTTCGTCCAGCAGCAGGATGGGCGCATCCACCAGCAACGCGCGGGCGATGGCGAGGCGCTGGCGCTGGCCGCCGGACAAGCCGAGGCCACCGTCGCCCAGGTGCGTCTGGTAACCGTTGGGCATGGCTTCGATGAAGTCATGGGCATAGGCGATTTTTGCCGCCTCGCGGACCTCCTCCGAGGTCGCCGTCGGGTTGCCGTAGCGCAGGTTGTCTTCGATGCTGCCGAAAAACAGCGCCGGGGTTTGCGACACCAGTGCAAAGCAGCGCCGCAGATCCAGCGGATCGAGTTGGGTCAGGGGCACGCCATCGAGCAGGATGCGTCCTTCGGCGGGGTCGTAAAAACGCAGCAGCAGGTCATACACAGTCGATTTGCCCGCTCCGGAGGGCCCGACCAACGCCAGGGTCTCCCCAGCCTGGATGGTCAGGCTCAGGCCGTCGACGGCGTAGCTTTCAGGACGTGATGGATAGCTAAAGCGCACATCCTGCAACACCAGGTCACCCTTCACCCGCTCGGGCAAGGTCACCAGGCCAGTGGACGGCGGCTGGATGATGTTCTGCGCCCGCAGCAATTCGGCGATCCGTTCTGCCGCGCCCGCTGCGCGCTGCAACTCGCCGATTACCTCACTCAAGGTGCCGAACGCACTGCCGACGATCAAGCTGTAGAAGACAAACGCCGCCAGCTCACCCGCGGAAATCCGCCCGGCAATCACGTCCATGCCGCCAACCCAGAGCATCACCCCGACGGCGCCCAACACCAGCACGATCACTAGGGTAATCAGCCAGGCGCGCTGGAAAATGCGCTTGCGCGCGGTGTCGAACGCCTCTTCCACAGTGACGGCGAACCGCTGTTCGTCCTGGGCCTGGTGGTTGTAGGCCTGCACGGTCTTGATCTGGCCCAGGGTCTCGGACACGTAACTGCCGATGTCGGCAATCCGGTCCTGGCTCAGGCGCGACAGGCTGCGCACCCGCCGGCCAAAAATCAGGATCGGCGCGATCACCAATGGCAAGGCGACCACCACGATGCTGGTGAGTTTTGGATTGGTGACAAACAGCAGGACAATCCCGCCGATCACCATCAGCAAGTTGCGCAGGAACAATGACAGCGAGGAGCCGATCACCGATTGCAGCAGCGTGGTATCGGCGGTCAGGCGCGACTGGATCTCGGAACTGCGGTTGTCCTCGTAGAACCCCGGGTGCAGGTATACCAGATGGTTGAACACCCGGCGACGGATGTCGGCGACGCAACGCTCGCCGATCCACGACACCAGGTAAAACCTGGCAAAGGTGCCGACCGCCAGGCCGATCACCAGCAACATGAACAACGCGATGGACTGGTTGAGCAAATGCGGCGACTGGGTCATGAACCCCTGGTCCACCAGCAAGCGAATGCCCTGCCCCATGGACAAGGTTATGCCCGCGGTGACGACCAGCGCGAACAGGGCACCCAGTGCCTGCCAGCGGTAAGGTGCGATGAAACGACCGGCCAGGCGGAGCGCACGACGGTGACGAACAGTGAGCATTGGCATCATCCAGAAAGGAGCCATAAACAGGACCAGCGTACACCGACCAACAAGGTGCAATGGCTGAATCAGAATGAGTCAGGTTAATTATGACCATGCAGTCTAGTGCCTAGACAGTATTGGTCTAAAGTTCGGGTAGCCATGTCGGGTTATTTCTGGTCGACTGGCGATGCCGTTCAGGAGCGATCGCAGGGAGTTGTCACAGCCTGGTCACCTGACGGTTTTAATCTAGGCACACAACCTGATGAGGAGACAGGCCATGTCCTTGCAACAACGCAGCGATGACAAGATTCAAGTGATCCGCACGCAGCCAGACCAGTCTCTGGGGTGCTCGATAATCGATGAACAGGGCCGCGAAGTACCGATCACTGAAAAGATGATCCAGAAAGCGTGCAAAGAACTGGAGAAGCGATTGGTCAAGCCTGCCGAAGAGAAGTGATGTAGCCACCGTCTTCATTGACCCGGCCCTTCGAGGGCCGGGTTTTTTATGGGTTTTTCTGCAAGATTTGCGGTGTGGCCCTTCGCGAGCAAGCCCGCTCCCACATTGACCGAGTTGTTCAGGCAGGCGCGGTTTAATGTGGGAGCGGGCTTGCTCGCGAAGGGGCCAACTCGGTCTTTAGACAGCCGTCGCGCCCAGCGCCGCCACGATCTGCTGCAACGCTGGCGCATCCCCGTCGATGCGCACCTGCAACCCGTCGATCTCCCGTCGTGACGGGTAGTTCTTGCGCAACACATCGAACGCCGCACGCTGTTCGCTCACGCTACCGACCAGGCTGCGGCGAAAATCCGCATCGTCACGGCGCGGGTCGTACACGCCACGGCACAACATTGCCAGGGCCCACGCCGGGTCGGTATCCCCGCTCAAGGTCACCTGCGACAGCCACGGGGCTGGCAGCAAGTCACTGAGGCTGACCTGGGGCGCTTGCCCGAGGAACTCGCAGTACGCCTGATAGATCTGCGCCGTGCCGCGCTGCTTGCCATCGAGGCTGTACCCGGCAATGTGCGGCGTGGCCAGCACGCAGAGTTCGGCCAGGGCCACATCGACTTCGGGCTCGCCCTCCCAGACATCGAGCACCGCCTGCAGGTCTTCGCGCTGCAGCAGCACCTCTCGCAAGGCGTTGTTGTCCACTACCGGGCCACGGCTGGCGTTGATCAGCCAGGTGCCGGGCTGGAGCTGGTTCAGGCGGCGTTGATCGAACAGGTGCCAGGTGGGCTGGGCGCCCTTGCGGGTCAGCGGGGTGTGCAGGCTGATGACATCGCACTGCTCGATGATCTGTTCAAGGCTGGCGTAGTCGCCACCCTCGGCGGCCTGGCGTGGCGGATCGCAAACCAGCACCTTCCAGCCCAACCCCTGCAGGACCTTGACCAGTCGCCCACCGACCTCACCAGCACCCACCACGCCGTAGGTGCGCTGGGTCAGGTCGGCGCCTTCGATTTCAGCCAGGGTCAGCAGGCTGCCGAGCACGTAGTCGACCACGCCCCGGGCGTTGCAGCCCGGCGCGCTGGACCAGGTGATGCCGGCCTGTTGAAAGTATTCCAGGTCCAGGTGATCGGTGCCGATGGTGCAGGTGCCGACAAAACGCACCTTGCTGCCTTCGAGCAACGCACGGTCGACGCGGGTGACCGAACGCACCAGCAGTACATCGGCCTGTTCGACGGTGGCGCGGTCGATGGAACGCCCCGGCACCCGGCGGATTTCACCGAATGTCTGGAAGAAGGCGTCGAGCAGGGGGATATTTTCGTCGGCAACGATCAGCATGTCAGGCTCCTTTGGCGGACCGGCAGTGTAGGCGTAGTTCACCTCTTGCGCCTAGCGCCGATGCCCCCCCCGCGATCACCGCTCACCGATCCCCGCTCCTACAGGGGGGGTGGGAGGGTTGGGATTACAAATCCCCAACACAGTCTTTTCCTGACCGTTGCGTCAACGCGTAGAATGCGCACCCGCGCATGAACAATCTTTGGACGCTTTGCCCTTGAATTCCGTGACTTCCCACACCGCCAGCCCTTCCCTCTCCCGCCCCGCCCGGGTCCGCCTGGAGCTGAAAAACCTGCTCGGCCTGGCCTTGCCGATCATGATCGCGCAACTGGCCACCACGGCGATGGGTTTTGTCGACGCGGTGATGGCTGGCCGGGTCGGGCCGCGCGACCTGGCGGCAGTGGCGCTGGGCAACTCGATCTGGGTGCCGGTGTTCCTGTTGATGACTGGCACGTTGCTGGCCACCACGCCGAAGGTCGCCCAGCGCTTTGGTGCCGGGACCCACAGCGAGATCGGCCCGATCGTGCGTCAGGCGCTGTGGCTGGCGTTGGTGGTGGGCCTGATCGCGACCGGCCTGCTGCTGGGCGCTGAGCCGGTCCTGCGCGTGATGAAGGTCGATCCCGAACTGATCGGCCCCTGCATGCAGTACCTGCACGGCATCGCCAGCGGCCTGCCTGCGGTCGCGATCTACCATGTGCTGCGCTGCTTCAGTGA
Organism: Pseudomonas sp. PSB11; assembly: GCF_014596605.1. Taxonomy (NCBI): domain Bacteria; kingdom Pseudomonadati; phylum Pseudomonadota; class Gammaproteobacteria; order Pseudomonadales; family Pseudomonadaceae; genus Pseudomonas; species Pseudomonas sp. PSB11. The sequence goes on along the minus strand of NZ_NOIO01000040.1, from coordinate 5,829 downwards.
TGGCCTGGGCCGCACTCGCCCGGCGATGGTCCTGGGCCTGTGCGGCCTGGCGCTGAACATTCCGCTGAATTACGTGTTCATCTATGGCCACTTGGGCGTGCCGGCCATGGGCGGTGTCGGCTGCGGCTGGGCCACGGCGATCGTGATGTGGGTGATGGCCCTGGGCATGGCCGGCTGGGAGCGCTGGGCGCCGGCCTATCAATCGAGCCAGCTGTTCAGCCGTTTCGATTGGCCACAATGGTCGGTGATCAAGCGCCTGCTGGGCATCGGCCTGCCTATCGGCATTGCCGTGTTCGCCGAGTCGAGCATCTTCGCCGTAATCGCCCTGTTGATTGGCAGCCTCGGCGCCACCGTGGTCGCCGGGCACCAGATCGCCCTCAACTTCAGCTCGCTGGTGTTCATGATCCCCTACTCCCTGGGCATGGCCGTGACCGTGCGGGTCGGCCAGGCGCTGGGGCGCGAGCAACCCCGCGAAGCGCGTTTCGCCGCAGGCGTCGGCATGGGCACGGCGTTGGCGTATGCCTGCCTGTCGGCGAGCATGATGCTATTGCTGCGTGAGCACATCGCAACCATCTACACAGCCGACCCGACGGTGATCAAGGTGGCGGCGATGTTGATCGTGTATTCGGCGCTGTTTCAGTTTTCCGATGCGATCCAGGTCACGGCGGCTGGCGCGTTGCGCGGCTATCAGGACACCCGGGTGACGATGATCCTGACCCTGTTCGCCTACTGGGGCATCGGCCTGCCGGTGGGTTATGCCCTCGGCCTGACCGACTGGCTGGGCACGCCAAGCGGCCCTAGCGGCCTGTGGCAGGGCCTGATTGTCGGCCTGAGCTGCGCGGCGCTGATGCTGTCGATCCGCCTGACGCGCAGTGCACGCAAGCGGATTCGCATCAGCCTGAATTGACCCTGTACTTTGTAGGAGCGAGCATGCTCCGGGCGGCGTTCCGACGATGGTCGTGAACGATTACGCGGGAAGCCTGACACCCCACGGCGCGCTCAGGTTTTTCGCGAGCATGCTCGCTCCTACAAGGGTTTTGTGGTCAGCTGGATTTTTTGCGGATCCAGTAGAGGTAGGTGCCCGCGTCTTCATGCTGCCCCACCAGTTCATGGTCGAGAAACACACAGAACTTGGGGATATCGCGGCGGGTCGACGGATCGGTGGCGATCACCTTGAGCAGGCCGCCGGGCACCAGGTCACGGATGTGCTGGTGCAACATCATCACCGGCTCAGGGCAGTTGAGGCCGGTGGCGTCGAGGGTGCCGTCTACCGGCTTATCAAGCATTTCACTCATGATTAACTCCTGAAACTTGCCGGCATTGTACACCGCTGATCGTTCCCACGGCTCTGCGTGGGAATGCCGCCAGGGACGCTCCGCGTTCCAGCTCTGGATGTGACGCAGAGCGTCACGGGATGCATTCCCACGCGGAGCGTGGGAACGATCGGTACAGGGAGCCGGGTTGCTAGCGGGATTTCGGTTTCTTCACGTCCAGCCGGCGCAAATGGCAGGTCACTTCCTCACGGTCGTGGTACAGCTGCTTGCAGCCGATCTCCACGCGAATCCCGCGGGCCTTGAAACCTTCGGCGATACGCTCGAGCAAGCGCTTCACCTCGGCGTAACGCTGCTTCATCGGCAGCTTGAGGTTGACCACCGCCTCGCGGCAATGCCCCTCGCCGATCCACTCCTCGAGCATCGCCGCATTACGCGCCGGCTTCTCGACGATGTCGCAGACCATCCAGTCCACCGGCTGCTTGGGCTTGAAGGTGAAACCGTCGGCCATCAAATGCTGCACCAGGCCGGTGTCCATCAAGCTTTCAGCCATCGGGCCATTGTCGATGGCGGTTACCAGCATGCCACGGTTGACCAACTGCCAAGTCCAGCCGCCAGGCGCAGCACCCAGGTCGACCCCGGTCATGTCGCTGTGCAGACGCTCGTCCCACTGGTCGCGCGGAATGAAGTGATGCCAGGCCTCTTCGAGCTTCAAGGTCGAACGGCTCGGCGCCTCGCGCGGGAATTTCAAACGCGGAATGCCCATCGGCCACATCGCCGAGTTGTTCGACTCCGCCAGGCCGACGAACACTTCACGGCCGCTCTTGAACGTCAGCAACAAGCGCGGCTTGCTCGCATCGTCCACCAGCTTGCCGGCGCCAATCAGCGCCTTGCGCAACGGGCCTTCGAATTTCTTGCAGAAGTTCGACAGCTCCTTGCCATCATTGGTATCGACCACTTCCAGCCACAGGCTGCCGCAGGTCGGAAAATCCGCCAGGTGCGCGAGAATCACACTGATGCGATCACTCTCCGGCAGGTCGATGAAAATCCCCCGGGCCCACTGGCGCGGGAAAATCAGGTTGGCAAAACGCTGCCCGCGCATCAGGCGCTCGGCGCCGTCTTCTTCGGTGCAGACAAACTCGGCGCAGGCGCTGGCGGCCTTGGCCTTGGCATAACCGGCAACGTTCAGTTGTGCGGCGAGGTCGGAAATCTCGGAACAGACTTCACCTTCGAAGCCCGGCCGGCAATGCATGAAAAGGGTGTTCATTCTTACTCCTGGGCAGAGGGCGAGACATTCAACCCCTGCGCGATGCCCAGACTTGCGCTAACGCAATGTCTGTCACGAAAACCGGCGCATGATAGCTGACTTCGGAACCTCGGACTTGCCCATAGAGTCCAGTTATTAGCCAGCTACGTAAAACAGGGCTAGGTTTAATGCTCTGCCCGTCCCCTCAGTCCGCCGCCGTGCGGACTTAAAGGAGTGATCGCAATGCCGTCCCTCGATAGCCTGAACACCCTCAAAACCCTGCAAGTCGACGACAAGCTCTATCACTATTACAGCCTGCCGGAGGCCGCCCGAAGCCTCGGCGACCTGGACGCGCTGCCCATGTCGCTCAAAGTGCTGCTGGAAAACCTGCTGCGCTGGGAAGACGCCAAGACCGTCTCCAAAGCCGACCTCAAGGCCATCGCCGCCTGGCTCAAGGAGCGCCGCTCCGACCGTGAAATCCAGTACCGCCCGGCCCGGGTGCTGATGCAAGACTTCACCGGCGTGCCCGCCGTGGTCGACCTCGCGGCCATGCGCGCGGCGATGGCCAAGGCCGGCGGCGACCCGCAGCGGATCAACCCGCTGTCGCCGGTAGACCTGGTGATCGACCACTCGGTGATGGTCGACAAGTTCGCCACCAGCAGCGCCTTCGAACAGAACGTCGACATCGAAATGCAGCGCAACGGCGAGCGTTACGCCTTCCTGCGCTGGGGCCAGAGCGCCTTCGACAACTTCAGCGTGGTGCCGCCGGGCACCGGCATCTGCCACCAGGTCAACCTCGAATACCTGGGTCGCACCGTCTGGACCAAGGACGAAGACGGTCGCACCTACGCGTTCCCCGACACCCTGGTCGGCACCGACTCCCACACCACCATGATCAACGGCCTCGGCGTACTCGGCTGGGGCGTCGGCGGCATCGAAGCCGAAGCGGCGATGCTCGGCCAACCGGTGTCGATGCTGATTCCGGAAGTGATCGGCTTCAAGCTCACCGGCAAACTCAAGGAAGGCATCACCGCCACCGACCTGGTGCTGACCGTCACCCAGATGCTGCGCAAGAAAGGCGTGGTCGGCAAATTCGTCGAGTTCTACGGCGACGGCCTGGCTGACCTGCCGCTGGCAGACCGCGCGACCATCGCCAACATGGCGCCGGAGTATGGCGCCACCTGCGGCTTCTTCCCGGTGGACGACGTCACCCTCAACTACCTGCGCCTGTCTGGCCGCCCCGACGCCACCGTGAAACTGGTCGAGGCCTACAGCAAGGCCCAGGGCCTGTGGCGCCTGCCAGGCCAGGAACCGCAATTCACCGACAGCCTGGCCCTGGACATGACCAGCGTCGAAGCCAGCCTGGCCGGCCCCAAGCGCCCGCAAGACCGAGTGTCGCTGCCGAACGTCGCGCAAGCCTTCAGCGACTTCGTCGGCCTGCATCTCAAACCCACCAGCAAGGAAGAAGGCCGCCTGGAAAGCGAAGGCGGTGGCGGCGTGGCCGTGGGCAACGCGGACATGGCCGGTGAAGTGGACTACGAGTACGAAGGCCAGACCCTTCGCCTGAAAAACGGTGCGGTGGTGATCGCCGCTATCACCTCCTGCACCAACACCTCCAACCCGAGCGTGATGATGGCTGCCGGGCTGGTGGCGAAAAAAGCCGTGGAAAAAGGCCTGCGCCGCAAACCCTGGGTAAAAAGCTCCCTGGCCCCGGGCTCGAAAGTGGTCACCGATTATTACAAGGCGGCCGGCTTGACGCAGTACCTCGACACCCTGGGCTTTGCCTTGGTCGGCTACGGCTGCACCACCTGCATCGGCAACTCCGGGCCGCTGGCGGAGCCCATCGAACAAGCCATCCAGAAGGCCGACCTGACCGTGGCCTCGGTGCTGTCGGGCAACCGCAACTTCGAGGGCAGGGTCCATCCGCTGGTGAAAACCAACTGGCTGGCCTCGCCGCCACTGGTGGTCGCCTATGCCCTGGCCGGCACCGTGCGCATCGACCTCAGCCGAGAGCCTCTGGGCGAAGACCAGAACGGCAACCCGGTGTACCTGCGCGACATCTGGCCCAGCAGCCAGGAAATCGCCGAAGCGGTCGAACGGGTCAACACCGCCATGTTCCACAAGGAATACGCCGAAGTGTTCGCCGGCGACGAGCAATGGCAAGCCATCGAGGTACCGCAAGCGGCCACCTACGTCTGGCAGGACGACTCGACCTACATCCAGCACCCGCCCTTCTTCGACGACATCGGCGGCCCGCCACCGGTGGTCAAGGACATCAGCGGCGCCCGCATCCTCGCCCTGCTCGGCGACTCGGTGACCACCGACCACATCTCCCCCGCCGGCAACATCAAGGCCGACAGCCCGGCAGGCCACTACCTGCGCGAAAAAGGCGTGGAACCGCGCGACTTCAACTCCTACGGCTCACGCCGCGGCAACCACCAGGTGATGATGCGCGGCACCTTCGCCAACATCCGCATCCGCAACGAAATGCTCCACGGCGAAGAAGGCGGCAACACCTACTACATCCCCACTGGCGAGAAACTGCCGATCTACGACGCCGCCATGCGCTACCAAGCTACCGGCACCCCACTGGTGGTCATCGCCGGCCAGGAATACGGCACCGGCTCCAGCCGCGACTGGGCAGCCAAGGGCACCAACCTGCTGGGGATCAAGGCGGTCATCGCCGAAAGCTTCGAACGCATCCACCGCTCCAACCTGGTGGGCATGGGCGTACTGCCGCTGCAGTTCAAGCTCGACCAGAACCGCAAGAGCCTCAACCTCACCGGCCGCGAAACCCTGGACATCCTCGGCCTGACCGGTGTCGAACTGACCCCGCGCATGAACCTGACCCTGGTCATCACCCGCGAAAACGGCAGCCAGGAAAAAATCGAAGTGCTGTGTCGGATTGATACGCTTAATGAGGTGGAATACTTCAAGTCGGGGGGGATCTTGCATTACGTGTTGCGGCAATTGATTGCGTCGTAATCGCGTGGCTATAGGTGTTGATGCTTTAGGTGCCGTTTCTTCGTAAGCGGCGCCTGACGCCCCCCTTACAACCTGCCCACCATGCGGAGCCATCACAGCCAACCAATCTCTCCCGGCCCTACCCGAACAACTGTGGGAGCGAGCCTGCTCGCGAAGGCGGCCTTACAGCCAACCCATCTCCCGCGGCCCTACCCAATCAACTGTGGGAGATTCTATGGTTGAGGTGAAGCCCTCAACTTGTTTTCGGTTGGTATTCGCTCTGTCCCTTTAGCAGAGCGAATACGATCCGAGCGAGCTTGCGAGCCAACATCACCAGGGCTTGAGTGG
>NZ_NOIO01000078.1:0-610 GCF_014596605.1 Pseudomonas sp. PSB11 | reverse complement strand
TGCAAGTGATTCCCCCCATTCACAGCTGTATGGGGAAGATGGCAACGACACGCTGATACTGAGCGGTAATAGTTTCGCCGCAACACTGGGGGGCGGGAATGGCAACGATACCCTCGATGTACGGTCGTTTACGGGAACCTCCCCGGGATTTGAGTCCGGCCTATTCGGTGGAGCAGGGAGCGACCTCTACCGTGTCGGTGATGGAGCCCATATTTACATTTTTGACAACAAGGACAACACGTCCCCGACCGATAACAACGTGGTCGAGTTCGCCGCCGGCATCGACTTGGCCAGCCTGCAGCTGTCGCGCAGCGGTAACGATCTGATCGTCACCTTCGCTACTGGCAAAACACTAATCATTCCTGGCCAGTTTGCCACCGGGGGCAACGGCAACGAAGGCGGTGTGCAGACATTCCGCTTCGCCGATGGCACAACATGGGACAGGGCCGCGATCCGCGACCACTTGCCGATCCTCAACGGCAACGGTGGGGACGACATACTCAATGGTGACGCTCGCAGCGAGGAAATCAACGGTTTTGCCGGCAGCGATACCCTCAATGGTAACGACGGCAGCGACACGCTTGATGGTGGCGACGGCGATGACACCCTG